>NZ_CP147251.1:602500-805000 GCF_017426705.2 Enterococcus sp. DIV2402
TGCTCCCGCAATTGCAATTTAAACATTGCATCATATTTAAACGAAACACTGGTTTGGTAGTTCAGTTGGTTAGAATGCCTGCCTGTCACGCAGGAGGTCGCGGGTTCGAGTCCCGTCCAGACCGTTTCGGCTCGGTAGCTCAGTTGGTAGAGCAATGGATTGAAGCTCCATGTGTCGGCAGTTCGATTCTGTCCCGCGCCATTACACCTTTGCGGGTGTAGTTTAGTGGTAAAACCACAGCCTTCCAAGCTGTTGTCGCGAGTTCGATTCTCGTCACCCGCTTTTACCTTTTTATTAAGGGCCTATAGCTCAGCTGGTTAGAGCGCACGCCTGATAAGCGTGAGGTCGATGGTTCGAGTCCATTTAGGCCCATTAAAATCAAATATCTTTTGGTTTTGGGGAAGTACTCAAGAGGCTGAAGAGGCGCCCCTGCTAAGGGTGTAGGTCGAGAAATCGGCGCGAGGGTTCAAATCCCTCCTTCTCCGTTATAGCATGGTCCGTTGGTCAAGTGGTTAAGACACCGCCCTTTCACGGCGGTAACACGGGTTCGAATCCCGTACGGATCATAGAAGCATTCAAATTTTGAATGCTTCTTTTTTTAATTAAAGAGAACTTTTGCTGACAGTTTACAAACGTTGCTTTTTTAGCAATGCGCAGTAGATAAGAAATTAAAAAGTTTGATAAAGAAGCTTTTTTTTATTAAATCTGCTATAATCAGACCGTTGCAAGTTCCCGAAAGGATTCATTTGTATAACAAATGGAGATGCCTTGTAACCGACAACTATTAGGGGGAATCATCATGACAGAAAGACATTTATTTACTTCAGAATCTGTTTCTGAAGGACATCCGGATAAAGTTGCTGATCAAATCAGTGATGCAATTTTAGACGCACTTTTAGAGAAGGATCCACTGGCACGTGTGGCTTGTGAAACTTCTGTTACCACAGGATTAGTGTTAGTATTTGGAGAAGTTTCAACAACTGCGTATGTGGATATTCAAAAAGTAGTTCGTGAAACGATTAAAGAAATTGGTTATACACGAGCGAAATATGGTTTTGATGGCGATACAGTCGCTGTATTAGTTGCAATTGATGAGCAGTCACCAGATATTGCTCAAGGAGTCGATACCGCGTTAGAAGCAAGAACTGAGAAAAAAGATAATTTAGATGAAATTGGCGCAGGAGACCAAGGTTTAATGTTTGGTTTTGCTGTAGATGAAACTCCAGAGTTTATGCCTTTACCTATATCTTTAAGTCATCGTTTAGTGAGACGTTTAGCAGAGTTACGTAAGACCGAAGAAATTTCTTATTTACGTCCAGATGCAAAATCGCAAGTCACTGTTGAATATGACGATCAAGGAAAACCGCAACGTGTGGATACGGTCGTTATTAGTACACAACATGATGACGCAACGGACAATGAAACAATTCATCGAGACGTTATTGAGAAAGTTATTAAAGAAGTCATTCCATCTGAATTATTAGATGATAAAACAAAATATTATATTAATCCAACTGGACGTTTTGTTATTGGTGGACCACAAGGAGATGCTGGTTTAACAGGGCGGAAAATTATTGTTGATACGTATGGCGGATATGCTCGTCATGGCGGCGGGGCTTTTTCAGGAAAAGATGCCACAAAAGTTGACCGTTCAGCAAGTTATGCCGCTCGTTACATTGCTAAAAATATTGTGGCGGCCAAATTAGCTTCTAAAGTAGAAGTTCAATTAGCCTATGCAATTGGTGTAGCACAGCCTGTATCCATTTCGATTGATACATTCGGCACAGGCAAAGTTTCTCAAGCAAAACTAGTCGAAGCAGTAAGAGAGAACTTTGACTTACGTCCGGCTGGAATTATCGAAATGCTAGACTTGCGTCGACCAATTTATCGACAAACTGCAGCATATGGACATTTTGGTCGTACAGATATCAACTTACCATGGGAACAAACGGATAAAGTAGACAGTTTGTTGGCAAGTGTGAAGGAATAACAGAGGCGATCTCTATTGATGAATCAATAGGGATCGTCTTTATTTTTTGAAATAGAATGAAGGAAGTGTAAGGATGGAAAGAAAAACAAATACAATGATTGTAACTATTGCCATTTTTGTTGCAACATTTATGACAGCAGTTGAAGGAACGATTGTAACTACTGCTATGCCAACAATTGTTGGTTCATTACATGGCATTGAAATTATGAACTGGGTATTTTCAATTTATTTATTAACGAATGCTATGTTAACCCCTATTTATGGAAAACTAGCGGATAAAGTAGGGCGTAAACCCATTTTTATTTTTGGAACGGTAGTCTTCATTATTGGTTCTGCTTTATGTGGGCTGTCTAATGCTATGTTGCCATTGATTATCTCACGTGCCATTCAGGGAATTGGTGCTGGAGCTATGATGCCAGTTGCTTTAACAATTTTAGCTGATTTATATGACACAGAAAAAAGAGCGCGCATGCTTGGTTTAAACAGCACAGCTTGGGGCGTGGCCAGTGTTGTGGGTCCGTTAGCGGGTGGAGTAATTGTTGATACCATTGGTTGGCACTGGATTTTTTTTATTAATGTACCTATTGGTATTTTATTAATTGCTCTGATTACTGTTTTCTTGGTTGAACCCAAACGTGAGAAAGATACGAAGAAAATGGACTTTTTGGGAAGTACTTTTTTAATGCTGATTCTATTGAGTTTATTATTAGGTTTCCAATATTTAAGTGAGCCAAATGCGACATTCAAAGTTATCGGTCTTTTTGCATTAACGATTGTGTCATTTATTTTATTTATTATAGTAGAAAAGCGTGCGGAAGATCCGGTCATTTCACTGAGATTATTTACAAACCATGTTTTTGTAATTGTTAATATTGTGGCAGCATTATCTAGTGGTTTCTTAATGGGAATTGAAGTTTATATTCCGATGTGGATGCAAGGAGTGTTGGGCTTAAGTGCGGGTATTGGTGGTTTGGTCTTAGCACCGTTGTCTATTATGTGGGTAATGGGTTCCTCAATGGCGAGTCGCTGGATGACGACTAAGACGGTCCAGTGGGTATTAACAGCGAGTTTGTTGATTATTTTAATTGGTAGTTTAGGATTATTTTTGGCACCAGCTAAGACACCGTTTATTGTCTTTATTTTATTATCGGCCATTACTGGAGTTGGTATGGGGGCTGTTACGGTTACTGGGACAGTAGTTGCTCAAAATAGTGTACCAGCTTCACAATTAGGAATGGCAACTTCCTTTAACACATTAGTTCGAACGATTGGTCAAACCATTATGGTCTCGGTATTTGGTATTACCTTTAACATGGTAACTTCGACGCAACTAGCCAAGGCTAATTTAACGGATGATCCAGATATTATGAACAAACTGGTTAATCCACAGACAGCGAAACTATTATCAGAGGATTTGTTAGTTTCTTTACGAGAGATTTTACATCAAGGCTTACAAGTTATTTACGGTTTTGCGGCTTGTTTAATTATTGTTGCCTTAATTTTTACTCAAACACTTCGTAAAAAACGTGCTACAATAGATAAAAATTAGTAAGATAGCGAGGGAAATCAATGGCATTTTTACAAGCAAACGTATATTCAAATGAATTAGGCATGGAAGTTATGGTAAATGTGATTCTTCCACAACAGACAAAAAAGGCAATCGGTAAAGAAACAAAAGGTGCAGTAACTGATATTCCCGTCTTGTATTTACTTCATGGCATGAATGGCAATCATAGTGTCTGGGAACGTCGAACATCGATTGAACGATATGTATCTGATTTAGGCTTAGCGGTTATTATGCCGTCGACCGATTTAGGATTTTACACAGATACAACTTACGATATGAATTATTGGACGTTTATTTCTGAAGAATTACCAAAAATTTGTCATGAATTATTTCCACAATTATCAACGAAACGTGAAAAAACATTTGCTGCAGGGCTATCGATGGGTGGTTACGGAGCGATCAAGTTGGGCTTACGGAAACCTGAAAAATTTGCCGCAGTGGCTTCTTTATCAGGTGCTTTAGCTATAGCAGAAAGCTCCGATTCTTTTTTAGAAATTCGTGGAAAAAATTATTGGGAAGGTATTTTTGGTCCTTTGGATAAAATCAAGGGTTCTGAAAATGACTTAATCCATTTAATCAAAAAAACAGATAAAAAACAGGCACCGCGTTTCTTCATCACTTGTGGTACAGAAGATGGGTTATATGAAGCGAGTGTCTATGCGACAGAACAGATGAAAAAACGACGCTTGGATGTGACCTTTGAAGAGGGTCCAGGGGCCCATGATTGGGATTTCTGGGACAAATGGATTCAGCGTGTATTAGTTTGGTTAGAGGAAAAATAAAAATTAAAAACCGTATGCTTGTTATTTTTTATTGACAGGTATGCGGTTTTCTTTAGTATAAAATATAGCTTATTGGCGTTCGGTCTAATGAAAACGTTTTTCTGTAAATAAATTGGACTCAAACAAGCTTTAACTGAAAACGCTTTTAAATTATGATGAAAACATGGAGGTGAGGTTATGTTGGATTATCATTTACAAAAATTATTTCAATCAAAGTTATATGGTTCGCGTATTTCTCTAGAGGAGTTAGCGTTATATATTGAGATCGATCCGCAACGACTGTCTAAACAAATTCGTGAAGTAAACACTTTTTTGAAAGCAAAGAAACAACCGGAGTTTCGTTTTGTAGATGAGGATATTCAACTACCAGAAAAAATAAGTTTTAGTTGGGCTGAATTAAAATTTCTAACTTCGCGTTATGACATTATTTTTTCTGAAATTGAACGCCAACGACTCATCTTTTTATATTGCTTTTTGGATGTTGATAATTTATCAGTTTTTCATTTTCAAGATTTTTTACAAGTGAGTAAAAATACGATTTTAGCCGATATTAAAAAGTTAAGAGAATATCTTAGTGAAAATGAAATTGAGCTAGTCTATCAACGAAAGTCAGGATTTTATTTGTCAGGGAATGAAT
The DNA here is from genome assembly GCF_017426705.2 of Enterococcus sp. DIV2402. Classification (NCBI taxonomy): domain Bacteria; kingdom Bacillati; phylum Bacillota; class Bacilli; order Lactobacillales; family Enterococcaceae; genus Enterococcus; species Candidatus Enterococcus lowellii. The sequence goes on from NZ_CP147251.1 coordinate 607,477, forward strand.
TGCAAATTCGGGTATTAGGGCGAAATTTCGTTTCTGAATTATTAGATAATGAGTCAGGTTACTGGGGCTTAACTGCTCTGCAAGAAAAATTACCACAAAATGATTATTTAGTCTTTCGGCAGCATTTAAAGCAGGCGTTGCAAGAACAAAAGTTAACGGTTGTTCCTAGTAGAGTGGAAGAAGTTTCCCATTATATTACGTTTTTAAGTATGCGTGTTCAAGATTATCGTGTGGTTTTTTCTAATGAGGAATATGAGCTTTTAGGAGCTTTAGATGCTCAACATGTTGCCAAAAAGTTTATTGCGCTAACGCCAGCGTTTGATTATCCAAACGAAGCATTATTTTTAACGAGTTTAGTAATGACAGTTGTTGAAGGCAGTATTCAAGATTCATCACTGGATTATTTGTTACAATGTGCCAATCAAATTATTCAACGGATTCAAACGTATAGTGCAATTGATTTTCGTGAACAAAGTCAAACGTTGTTGCATGTTTTTTATCATTTGGTGCCCTCTTTTTTTAGAATTTATTTTGGTTATCATTTACCAAATGCCTGGACCGATGTGGTGAAACGTCAGCATGGTGAATTATTTAAATTAACTCAAATTGCATTGAGCCCTTTGGAAAAGCTAACGAAAAAGCCAATTCCTGACAATGAAGTTGCCTATTTTACTATTTTATTTGGTGGTGAGATAGAAAGTCAAAAAGAAGTTCTTTCCAGGCAAGTACGCGCCTTGATTTTATGCCCGAATGGTATTAGTTCTTCTTTGATTATGCAAGCGGAATTAAAACAATTGTTTCCTAGCATTGATTTTAGCTTAACCAATTCAGTCAAAGAATTAGAAAATATTCCAGAAGATACCTATGATGTAATTTTTACTAATACGACATTGAATACCAAAAAACCGATGTATACGATTCAACCGATTATGACGATAAAAGAAAAACAGCGGTTGCTTGTCCAAGTCCAAGAAGAGCTATTGTTGCCAGGCGTGGCTATTTTATCTCCTGAACAAATTTTGAAAATTATTGAGCCTTATATCGAATTACGCAAAGGGGTCAAAACAGAAAAATTGTTAGATATTTTAACAAAGAAGATGATGACAATCCAAAAAAATAAGGAGGACGAACGACCGATGCTTTCAGAACTAATTACATCTGACATGATTCAATTGACAGATGAACAATTAAATTGGGAACAAGCGATTCAACTTGCAGCAAAACCTCTGCTTGAGCAAGGAAAAATTGAAGATAGTTATATTGAAGCGATGATCAGCAAAGTAAAACAATATGGAGCATTTATCCATATTGGTAAAAATATCGCTTTACCTCATGCGCGTCCAGAAGATGGTGTGAATGAATTAGGGATGTCTCTTTTGAAAACATCTGAACCCGTGTTGTTGTTAGATGATGAGAAACACGCAATTACGTTGTTTATTTGTTTAGCAGCAGTCGACAATGATGCGCATTTACGTGCGTTGGCAAGTTTGACAAAGATTTTATCAAATGCCACTAATTTAGAGAAATTATTACATGCGACTAGTAAAGAAGAAATTCAAAACATATTAAAAGGAGAAGATGAATAATGAAAATGGCAGCAGTTTGTGGATCAGGATTAGGTTCTAGTTTTATGGTGGAAATGAATATTAAAACGGTGTTAGGTGAATTAGGAATTAATGATGTGGAAGTAAACCATTATGACGTAGGAAGTGCTGCACCTGAATTAGCAGATGTTTTCTTTGTAGGTGGCGACTTAGCAGATAGCGTCCAACATTTAGGAAATGTAGTAGTGCTAGATAGCATTATTGATATGGACGAATTAAGAGATAAAGTGAAAAAAGTAGCTGAAGAAAATAACTTAATTTAATAGGAGGAGCATCAATGAATGGAATTTTAGATGTATTAATTGATATTGCCAGTACCCCTGCGATATTGGTTGCTTTAATTGCAGTCTTAGGGTTAGTTTTACAGAAAAAACCAATTAGCGATATTATGCGTGGAGGAATTAAAACATTTGTTGGGTTCTTAGTTGTTACATCTGGTGCGAATGTAATTGTTGCTTCCTTAGAACCATTTGGCGAAATGTTTCAACAAGCTTTTAATGTATCGGGCGTTGTACCAAATAACGAAGCAATTGTGGCATTAGCCTTAGAAGAATTTGGGACATATACCGCTCTAATTATGTTAGCCGGAATGTTTTTCAATATTGTGATTGCACGAGTGACGAAGTTTAAATACATTTATTTAACCGGGCATGCGATGTTATATATGGCGTGTTTAATCGCTGTTATTTTAACAACAACAGGCATGAAAGGTGCGGTATTAGTGCTTGTAGGTGGGTTAGCTTTAGGAATTGCCAATGCCATCTTCCCAGCAATTGCGCAACCATATACACGTATGATTACTAAAAATGATTCCGTGGCTTTAGGTCATACAGGAAACTTTGGGTATGCTTTTAGTGGTTTCATTGGCAAACTTGTAGGTAATAAAGAAAAATCAACCGAAGACATTAACTTTCCGAAAGGTTTAGCATTTTTACGAGATTCTACAGTAAGTATTACGTTAACGATGTCGGTAGTGTATGTTATTGTTGCGATTTTTGCAGGTGGCGATTATATCACAGCGAACTTGAGTGATGGCACAAATTCCATTATCTTTGCATTACAAAAAGCAGGAACGTTTGCTGCAGGTGTTTTTATTATCTTAGCGGGTGTTCGTTTAATTTTAGCTGAAATTGTGCCAGCATTTAAAGGAATTTCGGAAAAATTAGTACCAAATTCAATTCCGGCATTAGATTGTCCGATTGTCTTTCCTTATGCACCAAATGCAGTACTAATTGGTTTCTTCTCAAGTTTTCTTGGAGGAATTTTCAGTCTAGTGATTATGGCATTGACTGGTTCAGTCATTATTTTACCCGGCGTAGTGCCGCATTTCTTCTGTGGTGCGACTTCAGGTGTTTACGGGAATGCGACTGGTGGTTTACGTGGTGCTGTAGTTGGGTCATTTTTACAAGGAATTTTAATTAGCTTTATGCCAATTTTCTTAATGCCAGTTATGGGGAACCTTGGTTTTGCTGGTTCGACATTCTCAGATACTGACTATGGTGTGGTGGGTATCTTTATGGGAAGTATCGCAAATGTTGGGGGACAAATTGCGGTTATTTCAGGAATTGTTGCTGTATTAGTTGTGATGATTTTAATGACTATTTTTGGTAAAAAACAACAAACAAATAACTAAAGGAGTTCTGAAATCATGGATGAACAAACCGTAACACGCTTGAGTGTCTTAGCAGACAAAGTTCGTTTAGATACCTTGAAAACATTGAAAAACATGGGCTATGGACATTTGGGTGGTTCTTTTTCAATTGCTGAATTATTGGCTGTTTTATATGGAAAACAAATGAGGATTCGTCCACAAGAACCACAATGGGCCAATCGTGATCGTTTGGTCTTATCAAAAGGGCATGCAGGTCCAGGACTATATGCGATGTTAGCGAATATGGGCTATTTTGACAAAACTATGTTAGCAACCTTAAACGAAGGTGGCACGAATTTGCCTTCACATCCCGATCGTTTAAAAACACCTGGTGTTGATGCAACGACAGGTTCATTAGGGCAAGGAACATCGGTGGCCGCAGGGATTGCAACGGGTTTACGTCTTGATAAAAAAGATAATTATGTCTATCTAATTTGTGGTGATGGTGAATTGAATGAAGGTCAATGTTGGGAAGCCTTTCAATATTTAGCTCATTTTAAATTAAACAATTGTATTGTCATCATTGACGATAACAAAAAACAATTGGATGGCTTAACAGTGGATATTATGAATCCTTTTGATTTTCAGAAAAAAATGGAGGCATTTGGTTTTTATACACTAAAAGTCAAAGGCGATGACATTCGAGGAATTGATGCAGCGATTGAGGAATTGAAATCAGTCAAAGACCAAGCAGTCTGTTTAGTATTAGATAGTATTAAAGGGCAAGGTGTCCCGTATTTTGAAACGTTAAATGATAATCATTCTGTGAAATTTAACAACGATGAAATTAATCAAGCGGCAGAAGAAACTATTGTGGCACTTGAAAAATCCATTAAGGAGCGTGAACAAGTCAATGTTTAAACAAATTGAAACCGCAGAACTTGGTAAAGAACTCCGGATGGTAGTAGTAGACACGATTAAAGAGTTGATGGATGAAAACAAGCGCGTGATTGCTTTAGATGCTGATTTGGGAAGTGCCAGTGGTTGGACGACGCTAGAAGGAACAAACAAAGAACGCTTCTTTAATATGGGGATTGCTGAAGCCAATATGGTTGGTGTCGCAGCCGGTTTAAGTTTAACCAATTATATTCCATTTATTCATACATTTGGTCCCTTTGCAACGAGACGGGTCTTTGACCAAATGTTTATTTCCGGAGGTTACGCAGGTAATACGATTAATGTTTATGGTTCTGACCCTGGTTTTGCAGCAGGACCAAATGGCGGAACACATACGACATGGGAAGATGTAGCGTTAATGCGCATGGTTCCAAACGCAACTATTTGCGATGCTGCTGATGAAGTGCAAATGGAATGGATTATTCGTACCTTTAGCCACTTACAAGGAGTTCATTATGTTCGAGGCAATCGCAAAGCTGTTCATAAGGTCTATGCGCCAGGCTCTACTTTTGAATTAGGTAAAGGCAATCTTTTGCAAGAAGGAAACGACATTTTATTAGTAGCCGCCGGACAGTTGGTCTATGAAACCTTGCAACTGGCCAAACAGCTTGTGCAAGAAGGCTATTCCGTTGCAGTGATTGATATGTTTACGATTAAACCGTTAGATAAAGAATTACTATTAGCACAAAGTAAAGATAAAAAACTCATTATCACGATTGAGAATCATTCGATTAATGGTGGATTAGGTAGTGCAGTTGCGGAAACACTAGCAGAAAATGGCTATGGTATTCCTTTGCAACGAATTGGTGTGAATGAGCGTTTTGGCCAAGTTGGCACGCCAGATTTCTTACAAGCGGAATTTGGATTAACAACAGATAAAATTTACGAACAAGTTCAACCGAATCTAGCCAACCTAAATTAATAAAAACGACCAATCTCCTTGTAGTGACCCCAAAAATTCTAACTTTTTGGGGTCACTACAAGGAGATTGGTCGTTTTTGGTACATACTAAATATCTTATTGTGAGAACGTATGTTCTGTGGTAAGCTATATAAGAATTACGAGGAAAAATTATTTTTTCAGTTGCTCCAAACCTAAAAGATAGATTTTAACGCTACTCATAAAAATCTCTTTGACATCAATTATTTGCTCACGTTGTGAAAGAGCAAAATTAAAGGATTCGAGCGATTGTTCTTGCGCATAATGACGCATCCACTGAACGGATTGCAGCAGATAGTGATTGCCATCTATAATTTTTTGAGTGAGCTGCTCTTCTTTTTGTTGGTCAATTAAATAGCCAATTAACAAATAATGCAGAGAGATAACAGCATGGCGACTCTGTGCCAAGCTATAACCTTGTTGTAACAATAATTGATTCATTGTTTCAATATGTTCCAAGCGACTTGCATAGGCCGGAACGGTATTGATTTCTAATTCTGCGCCACAGGGAAATTGGGTGTATAAATCATAATACGCATTCATAAAGGCGATTAGTTGTTCCGTTGCTTCAAGCGAGGAATCAGGTAAACACAAGTGTTGTTCCATTGTTTCCGCCATATTTTGTAATAAGTCTTGTTTGTCTTTGAAATACCAATAGATTGCCGGGGCTTTGACATTCAGTGCGTTGGCAAGATTACGCATTGATAATCCCTCAATACTACGTTTTTCAGCGAGAATGTCGAAGGCTGTTTGAATAATTTTTTCCTTCGATAATTTTTGTTCCATGAAAGTCATCCTTTTAGTTGCAATTGATTTTTACTCGTGGTAAATTATTTATCTGCCTGTATTTTACAGTGTTAAATACAGGGTGTCAAATTTATAAAAAAAGGAGAAAAAACGATGGATTTAGTCTTAAAACATGTTAAGAAATACAAGCTTGCTGTATCGGTTTCCTTACTATCAGTGGTAGTAATGGTGATGGCTTCGTTATGGCAACCAAAGTTACTCCAACAAGTCTTAGAAGCAATTATTACTGAAAATAATGATGAAATGACGCAAATAGGTATTTATTTAATTGGATTAGCTATTTTAGGGTTAATTGCTGGTGTTCTTAATACAATTTTTTCAGCGAAAGTGGCACAAGGTGTGAGTGCTGACATTCGTGAAGAAGCCTTTCGCAAAGTGCAAACCTTCTCATTTGGAAATATCGAAAAATTTTCAGCGGGAAATATTGTGGTTCGTTTAACGAATGACGTCAATCAAATTCAAAACTTAGTGATGATTACCTTGCAATCGCTGTTTCGCATTCCTATCCTCTTTATTGGAAGCTTCATTTTAGCAATGATTACTTTACCCCAATTATGGTGGATTATTGTGACTTTGATTGTGGCAGTGTTAGTCATTACAGGCTTGTCATTCACTAGTATGGGCAAACATTTTATGATTATTCAAAATTTAATCGATAAAATAAACAATATTGCCAAAGAAAATCTAATGGGTGTTCGGGTTGTAAAATCATTTGTTCAAGAAAAAAATCAACTGGATTATTTTAGTAAAGTCAGTGATGATTTAACCAAACACAATATTATTGTGGGAACGTTATTTTCAGTGATGATTCCAGGCTTTATGTTGGCTGCGAATTTAGCTGTAGTAGGGGCTATTTTCTTTGTGAGTCATCTAGTCAAAGATGATCCAACTGTCATCGGTGGAATTGCTTCATTTATGAACTATTTGATGCAAATTATGATGGCAATTATTATTGGAGGCATGATGATGATGATGACATCGCGTGCAGCAGTTTCCTTGAAGCGTATCAAAGAAATTTTAGCTGCTGAACCTGATGTGACGTATGCCGATGTTCCGGAACAAGTGTTGACAGGTAGTGTCGTATTCGACCATGTCTCATTCCGTTACCCAGGCGATGAGAAAGATACCTTAAAAGATATTAGTTTTACTATTCAATCAGGAGAAATGATTGGGATTGTGGGCGCAACTGGTTCTGGTAAGTCAACTTTAGCGCAATTGATTCCTCGTTTATTTGACCCAACTTCAGGAAAAGTTGAAGTTGGTGGTGTTGATTTAACACAAGTTAATGAACGTAGCCTACGCGAGACGGTTTCTTTTGTTCTTCAACGAGCAATTCTTTTCTCAGGAACAATTGCTGACAATTTACGTCATGGTAAAAAAGATGCAACTGAACAAGACATGACACGTGCAACTAAAATTGCTCAAGCTCGTGAATTTATTGAAAAATTACCAGATGGCTACAATGCAACTGTTGAAGAACGTAGTGCCAACTTCTCAGGTGGTCAAAAACAACGACTATCTATTTCCCGCGGTGTTATCGGTAATCCTAAAATTTTGATTTTAGATGATAGTACCAGTGCTTTAGATGCCCGCTCAGAACGTTTGGTACGTGAAGCATTAGATCGTGAATTGAAAGAGACGACCACTATTGTCATTGCCCAAAAAATTGCTTCAGTGGTGAAAGCAGACCGTATTTTAGTGCTTGATGAAGGACGATTAGTGGGTGAAGGTACCCATAGTGAATTGGTAGCAACCAATCCAATTTATCAAGAAATTTTTGAAACACAAAAAGGAGCGGAGTAAGCATGACTGATTTAGTAAAAGCAAGTAAATTTTTCTATCATTATTTGAAACGTTACAGAGCATCTTTTTTCTTTATTTTCGTGACAATCATTTTAGCAACCTATCTTCAAGTAAAAGCTCCGCAATTTGTGGGTGAAGCTTTTCAAGAGTTAGCAAACTATGTTGGTGGGTTGATGCAAGGTGTTGATGATAAGAGCAAGTTTATTGCGGTTGTTTGGAAATTGCTTATTTTTTATGTTTTAGCAAGTGCTGCCAACTTTATTTATAGTATTTTATTTACACAAGTTGTCGGAAAATCAACGAACCGTATGCGGATTGGTTTGTTTAATAAATTAGAAAAATTAACCATCCGTTTTTTTGATTCGCATCAAGATGGAGAAATTTTAAGTCGCTTTACCAGTGATTTGGATAATATTCAAAATAGTTTAAACCAAGCGTTATTACAATTTTTTACAAATATCGCCTTATTAGTCGGTATCTTAATTATGATGTTCCAACAAAATGTCACTTTAGCCTGGGCAACGGTTGCTTCAACACCGATTGCTGTGCTTTTAGCTGTTGTAATTATTCAAAAAGCCAGAAAATACGTGAATATCCAACAAGATGAAGTGGGGAAATTGAACGGCTATATGGATGAAAAAATAAGTGGTCAACGAATTATTATTACGAATGGCTTACAGGAAGAAACGATTGATGGCTTTTTAGAGCATAATGAAAAAGTGCGTCAGGCAACCTTTAAAGGTCAAGTTTATTCAGGAATGCTGTTTCCATTGATGCAAGGTATGTCTTTAGTGAACACAGCAATCGTCATTTTCTTAGGTGGTTGGTTAGCCTTAAATGGAGACTTAGAACGAGCAACTGCGCTAGGATTAGTCGTTATGTTCGTCCAATATTCGCAACAGTATTACCGTCCATTAATGGAGATTTCTTCTGGATATAGTATGATCCAATTAGCTATTACGGGTGCCCGTCGTTTGAATGAAATGTTTGATGAACCAGATGAAGTGAAACCTGTGAATGCGCCTAAAATTTCTGGTGTTGAACAAGCAGTCGCTTTAAACCAGGTTGATTTTGGTTATAAAGAAAATCGGTTAATTTTAAAAGATGTGTCTATTCAAGTGAACAAAGGTGAAATGGTCGCTTTAGTGGGGCCAACTGGTTCAGGTAAAACGACAATTATGAACTTGTTAAATCGCTTTTACGATGTGAATAACGGTTCTGTGACGTTTGATGGTACTGATATTCGTGAAATCGATTTGGATAGTTTGCGCCAAAACGTTGGAATTGTGTTACAAGATTCGGTCTTATTCTCAGGTACAATTCGTGAAAATATTGTTTTTGGGAAACCAGATGCAACCGATGAAGAAGTTATCTATGCTGCCCAACAAGCGAATATTCACGATTTCATTATGAGTTTAGAAAAAGGCTACGAGACACCAATTACTGAAGAAAATAGTGTCTTTAGTACAGGTCAAAAACAATTAATTAGTATTGCCCGTACAATTATTACCAATCCGGCCTTGTTAATTCTAGATGAAGCCACGAGTAATGTCGATACAGTAACCGAAGCAAAAATTCAAAAAGCTATGGATGAAGCAATTAAAGGACGTACGAGTTTTGTAATCGCCCATCGTCTAAAAACGATTTTGAATGCCGATCGGATTGTCGTCTTAAAAGATGGACAAGTAATTGAAGAAGGCAATCATCATGAATTGCTTGAACAAGCTGGTTTTTACGCAGAATTGTATCATAATCAATTTGTTTTCGAATAAAGAAGTAATCTGTAAAAATGTTTTTCATTTTTACAGGTTTTTATTTGTATTAAAATCTTGAAAAAAAATCATTTGTCGATTAAACTTACTTACAGGTAAGTAAGGAGGGCGTATGACTAAAAAGCTAGAAATTATCCAATTATCTGTACAATTTATTAAAAAAGCTAGTTTTAAAGATTTAAGCTATGATTATTTAGCGAAACAACTAGCGATTACTAAAACGGCCATACACTATTATTTTAAAAATAAAAAAGATTTAGGTTTGGCAATTTGTAATTATTTAGAAACAAGCTTGCAAGAGCAATTCAATTATTTCATGGAATATTCAAATGAAACCGCTTGGGAATTTATTCATCGGAGGCATCAAACGTTGTCTCAAGACGATATTTGTCCGATTGTCAGTTTACAGACAGACTTAAATGAATACGAGGAAGAAATGCAACTGGCAATTATCCATTTGGTAGCCAAGGAGTACCAAATTTATCGAGAAATATTGGCTCGCAATATGCCGATAACTAGTGCAGAAACATTGGCACAAATTCATTTATCTAGTATTAAAGGAGCTCAAATCTATAATCGCACCCTGAATGTTCCTTTTTCAGAGACGATTTTAAAAAAAATAAAACAAGAAATTGGAGAGGCTGAGAATACATGAGAAGAGTAGTAGTTACAGGATATGGAAGTATTTCTTCTAGCGGAAAAGATGCCAATGAACTATGGGAAAATGTTAGTTCAGGCGTTAGCGGAATCAAATTCATTCAAAACCCCTCTTTTACAGATTCACCGACAAAAATTGGGGGCTTCATTGAATCGTATGACATTGAGGCGTATTTAGATAAAAAAGAAATCAAGAAAACCGATCGTTTTACCCATTTTGCAACGATTAGTAGTTTTCAAGCATTAGAACAAGCACAGTTTGATGCAAAAGATTTTGATAGAACACGTTGTGGAGTATTTATTGGGACAGGAATTGGCGGTATTCAGTCATTAATAGAAAATGAACATGTTTTATCTGAAAAGGGGGCAAGGCGTGTATCGCCCTTAGTGGTTCCTAAAATGATTGCGAATATGGCAACAGGTTTTGTTTCGATTAAAACTGGTTTTCAAGGAGCAAGTATGTGCCCTATTTCTGCTTGTGCTACGGGTAATCAAGCCATTGGCGAAGCGTATTTAAATATCAAATATGGATTGAGTGATGCTATTTTAGCGGGAGGAACGGAAGCTTCGATTGTACCTTTAGCTTATGCTGGTTTTAGTAACATGAAGGCGATGTCCACCAATAATGAGCATCCTCAGCAAGCGTCACGTCCTTTTGATAAAAAAAGAGATGGTTTTGTGATGTCTGAGGGTGCGGGTGTGTTGTTTTTAGAAGAACTTTCTCATGCTCAAAAACGAGGAGCAACCATTCTAGGTGAAATTATTGGTTACGGCATGACGTCAGATGCGTATCATATGACAGCGCCGAGCTCAGAAGGTGCGGTGCGAGCAATGAAACAAGCGCTAGAAATGGCACAAATTGAAAGCAATGAGGTTGACTATTTGAATGCACATGCTACAAGTACTGGTGTGGGTGATATAGGAGAAACCAAAGCGATTAAAGAAGTTTTTGGTGACTACGCATATGAGCTTTTAATCAGTGCGACGAAATCAATGACTGGGCATTTATTAGGTGCGGCTGGAGGAATAGAAGCGATTATTTCTTTAAAAGCAATGGAAAATAATCTTTTGCCACCAACCATTAATTTGGATGATCCTGACGATGCTTGTGATTTAAACTATATTCCTAATCATAACGTCCAGCATGAAACAACGATTGTGATGAGTAATGGTTTTGGTTTTGGCGGGCATAATGCTACGCTTTTGATGAAAAAATATAGTGAATAATAAGAAGCCTTGAGCAATCTGTACCGACCCCCAAAAGTTAGATTTTTGGTCTAACTTTTGGGGGTCACTACAATCCACTCAAGGCTTTTTATTGGGGAAGATTCGTGTATTAGAAACGAGGAACTATTTTTTTGCTTGATTCATTAAGTCTAAATCTTTTTCGATTGTTGCATCAATACCTTTGATAACTATTGAAATAAAGGCATTGTTTTCTAATTCGACTAAACCAGCGACAGTAGTTCCACCAGGTGAGCAGACGCGATCAATTAAGGTCCAAGGATTTTCTTTTGATTCTTCAATCATTTTGGCACTACCTAAAACAGCTTGTGTAGCAATTTCTAAAGCAATGTCTTTTGGCAAGCCATTTTTAACGCCGGCACGAGCAATTGAATCAATGAATAGGTACGCATAGGCTGGTGAACTTCCTGCTAGGGCAGTGAAATTTGAGAAATTCTTTTCTTCTAATTCCCAAGCGCGACCAATTTTATTAAACATATCAACGATTAACGAAACATCTTCTTTGGATGCAAACGGATTACCACAAACAGCTGCGGCTCCTTCGCCAACCATGGCATTAACGTTTGGCATCACGCGGACAACTTTAACAGGTTGATCTGTTTCAAAAATATCATAAATTGCTTCAGTTGTCGTACCTGCAGCAATAGAAACCAGCAAAGGTTGTTTTTCTAAAATACCTTCTTTAGCATTTAATAATGCTGTGCGTACAATATTTGGTTTCACTGCTAACACTAAGACATCTACGTTTATGATGACTTCTTCTGGTGAGTTCATTGCATGTGCACCTAATGTACCCGCAAATTGTTGTACTTTTTCGGTTAAAATATCGAATAAATAAATTTGTGAACCAGAAACAAATTCTTTTGCGACAATTCCTTCAACAATGGCAGAGGCCATATTACCGACACCGATAAATCCAATTTTTAAATCTTTCATTATTGACACTCCCTAATTTAGTTTGTTGTAGTTCTTTTTTATGTTTATGTGGTGAATTTTTCACCTAAGATAACAGATAGAATACTACCTGAAATTGGCATAATAAACTTATAAACAGATAACTCGCTTAAGTTTGCGTATTGTATTGCGCGCACTAGTACCATAAGCTAAATGGAATCGCTGATGCTGCAGCTAAAATAATTAGTAACGTAATTCTAGTAGTGTCCAAGTGATAATGCTTAAATCACCACCCATGAATAATCCAATGACTAAGTTCCAACCAGCCATGACAAATGAGTTTAAGGTAGAACCTAATTTTTTTGCTAGCCTTGTTGCAAGGGCTGCTAATAATCCATAGATTAACATGAAACCTTCACCAGTGAAAGAGAAAGAAAATAAATCGGTAAGTGATGTACCTCCTTTAATTTGTGAAATCGTCAATCCAGCAAAACCAATAATCAATGCGACGGTTTTTTTGGTTGTTAATTTATCATTCCTATAAGAAAAATCACAGCAAAGAATATAATGATGGTGCTAAAATTGTTGAATTGATGGTTGAGCTGATAGTAACATTGCCGATGTTAAAGAAGAAATGGGCAGCAGTCGTTGAGACAAGTCCCATCAATACGACATCACCCCATTGTTTTTTTGTTACTTTAAAGATATTTTGTCCGATACACATAGCAAAGACTAAAGTCATTAAACCTGCTAAGATAAAACGGATACTGATGACAGATAACATTTGTCTCATGTAGTGGTCGCCTAAAAGTGCGCAATCAATTTCTAACTCGGCATTCATCACTTTAATTATTTTAAACGGTGCACCCCAAATGACGTTGGTTAAAATGGCTGCGGCAGTTATCACAGCAGCGGAGGGGGCAATTGCTTTTTTCTTGTCCATTATCAATTCCTCGCTTTAATATAATTTTTTAAATAATGGATACCATTCATTTTAATGTGCCTGTATTCACAATATAAAAGATAGATTTCTTTGTAATTACATGTTATATTCTACATGGAAAATTTGTGAAAAAAATAGCTGAACGAAAGAAAAAAGTGTTCTTTTCAAAGGTGGTTAGGATGTATCAATTTAGTTACGAACAACATCAGAAGTTTTATGAGTTTTTGGAGCAATTGGATTGCTATATTTCTTCGGAAGCAGGAATGATAGCAGAATTACATGAGTTTAAAGAGAATTCTCAACGAAATATTGCTGCCTTAGTTTGTCAAAATATCCAAGAAAAATTAAGTTTTCCGGCACCTTATCTGCGGATTTTGTATGTGTTAGAAGGGGAAGTTAAGATATTAATTGATGGGAAGGAATTGGTTTTAGGCGCTGGTGGGATGATTTTATCCAATCGGTTTACGACAATTGCTTATGAGGAGTTGCAAGCAGGGACCTGCATTGTTGGTTTTTATTTTAAACCTGAATATTTTACTGAGTCTTTGTTAAATCAGTTAGCGGAAGAACCGTTATTGTATCGTTTTTTGATTGAATCATTAAAATCAGAAGATACGATTGGTCGTTATTACGTTTTTGAATTTAGTGCCTTAGATGATGTGCATTTCTATAGTATGCTATTGTTAAAACAAGTAGTGAAAATGCGTTATAAAGACAATAAAGTTACACGTGCCGCCTTTTTATTATTGATGGTTGAAGTTAGTCAATTGGCTGAAAAGTCCTTGCGTTTAAATGATTCCTTTATTTCTTCAACGATTTTAGTATCAGAAATGTTGAATGTAATAGAAAATAATTTGAAAGATATCACGTTAGAAAAACTAGCGAGACAATTTAATTTTCATCCCAATTATTTATCAAGTTTGATAAAAAAAGAAACGGGCAAATCATTCAAAGAACATCTTTTGACCATGCGATTAGAAACGGCAGCTTATTATTTACGCAATACCAAATTACCTATTCAAAAAATCAGTGAAGAAATTGGGTATCAAGATCGAGCATTCTTCTTTCGTATTTTTAAAAAATATTACGAAAAGACACCCGGACAATATCGAAGTAAATTTCAATCCGTACAAGTTTCCGATTCTAAAGAAAACAATTAGTGAAAAAATACTCAATTGAAAAAGGAGTATTCTCTTTGCGTGAAGAGGGTACTTCTTTTACGTAAGGACGGATTTAAAAGTTGTGATTTGTACAACTGAATGGTGGGTTAGAAGAAGATTAGACTCATGTTGCACAACGAGCAGAAGAAAAGTGAGTCTTGAAAGCGATTGTTGTGTAAGCGTTTGTAACGTATAGTAAGACTTGTAAAAAATAACAAATACACAGTGAGATTCAAAATAGTTGTTTTTACATAAAAAGTATATTGGAGGAATTAAGATGAAAAAAGTACGAGTTTTGATTGCATGTGGTGCAGGAATTGCAACGTCAACGGTAGTGGTAAAAAAAGTAGAAGATTTATTTGCAGAGCATCATATTCCCTGTGAAATTCAGCAAATTAAAATTTCGGAAGCAGTAGGAAAGCAAGAGAATGCAGACATGCTCATCTCGACGACTATGCTTCCAACACAGTATAAAATTCCGGCGATTCAAGCAATGGCCTTTCTTACAGGTATTGGGACAGAAAAAGTAGAAGACAAAATTATCACCATCGCAAAAGAAATTCTGGCATAGTTTGATTATTATTATTTATAGAATGGAGAGGTCTTATTAATGGATACATTGATGAATATTGTACAGAGTGTCTTGAATATGGGTGCAAGTGTAATGTTACCAATCATTATTTTTATTCTAGGTGTCGTTTTTAAAGTGAAACCTACCAAAGCATTGCTTTCGGGAATTACGGTGGGAATCGGCATGATTGGCATTAATTTAGTGATTAATCTTTTAACGACGAGCGTAGGTCCAGCTGCTCAAGCAATGGTTGAACGTTTTGGGTTAAATTTAACGGTGATTGATGGTGGTTGGCCGGCTATTGCCGCTGGAACTTGGGCACAGCCTATCTCAGCCTTGATGATTCCCATTATTTTAGTGGTTAATTTGATAATGTTAGCATTGAATTGGACCAAAACGTTAAATATTGATATTTGGAATTATTGGCATATGTCGGCAGCCGCAGCAACTGTTTATATTGTGACTGGAAATTTAATTCTAGGTGTGATTGCGGGGATTGCATATACCGTATTTGTACAAATTTTAGCAGACAAAACGGCGCCTGCTGTCCAAGAATATTATGGCCTTGAAGGGATTGCTTTTTCAACTGGATCAACAGCCGGTTATGCTGTATTGGGAATTCCGATTGGCTGGGTGATTAGTCGAATTCCAGGTATTCGTGACATTGATGTTAACCCAGAGACCATTCAAAAACGTTTCGGCATTTTCGGTGAGCCAATGGTTATGGGTATCTTAATTGGTGGAGTATTGGCAGCTTTAGGTGGGTATGATATTTCAGGTATTTTGCAAATGGGAATGACGATGGGTGCCGTTATGTTATTAATGCCACGGATGGTAAAAATTTTAATGGAAGGTTTAATTCCTATCCAAGAAGGCGCGCAAAAATTATTGAAAGATCGCTATGGAGACCGTGAAATTTTCCTAGGAATGGATGCGGCGTTAGCAACTGGTTCACCATCAGCTTTAGCTACAGGTTTATTAATGGTACCAATCACGCTATTTTTAGCAGTTATCTTACCAGGAAATCGCGTGTTACCATTTGGAGACTTAGCAACAATTCCATTTTTCGTAGGAATGATTGTTCCAAGTCGCAAAGGAAACATTTTGCATTCTGTTTTAACGTGTACAGTTGTAATGGTATTTGCTTTATTAATGGCGACAGATTATGCACCAGTTTTAACACAAATGGCAGAGGGTGTGGTAGCCTTTCCAGAAGGTGCTGCCCAAATTAGTAATTTTGACACCGGTGGAAATATTTTAAACTGGATTTTCTTAAAATTAGCACAATTATGGAATGGTATTTTCTAAAAAAACGATAAGTTAGAAAGGCTGAAAACAATGACAACGGATAAAATGTTAGGTGTAACTAAAACGGCACCTGGATACGATCAAATGGCACTCTTAGAAGTAGATATTCCGTCTCCTGCAGCGGATGAATTATTAGTGAAAGTTGCTTATACAGGGATTTGTGGTTCAGATATACACACATTTAAAGGCGAATATAACAATCCTACAACACCGGTGATTTTAGGACATGAATTTTCTGGTCAAGTGGTGGAAGTGGGAGCAGACGTGACAAAATTTGTCCCAAATGATCGAGTGACGAGTCAAACGACTTTTTATGTATGCAATGAATGTGAATATTGCGCAAAAGAACAATATAATTTATGCCCCCACCGCAAAGGTATTGGTACACAACAAAATGGCTCAATGGCTAATTATTTATTAGTAAAGGAAAAATATGCGCATAAGTTACCGGACTCTTTAAGCTATAAGGGTGCCGCAATGACTGAACCGTTAGCATGTTGCGTCCACGCCATGTATCAAAAAAGTCATTTGGATTTACATGATACGATTTTAATTATTGGTCCTGGTCCGATTGGTTTGTATTTAGTTCAAATTGCAAAAGAAATTGGTTCTAAAGTTATTGTGACAGGCATTACCAGAGATGAACATCGGTTGGCGTTAGCACAAAAAATGGGTGCTGATGTGATTGTAAATACAGAAAAAGAAGACTTAAAAGAAGTTGTTTTACAAGAAACCGATGAGTTAGGTGTAGATAAAATTTACGATGCTTCTGGTGCGGTAGGTGCCATTAATTATGCGTTACCGTTAATTCGAAAAGGCGGCGAGTTCATTCAAGTAGGTTTGTTCAAAAATAAAATGAATGAATTAGATTTAGAAACAATTATCCAAAGAGAAATTAACTACGTAGGTAGCCGTTCTCAAAATCCCTATGATTGGCCAGTAGCATTGCATTTACTTGCAAAAGGTTCTATTCATATTGATGAAATGATTACCAAAGAATTTGTGTTAGCAGATTGGCGCAAAGCATTTGAAAGTGTCATGTCTGGGGATGAAATTAAAGTGATGATTAAGTCCAATGACTTTTAATTGAGGAGATAGGCAGCGTGATTCGTCCGCTGTCTACTCTTTAAAGATAAGGGTAAAAAGAGGTATATCATGGAATTAGACGTACGAACAAATGAATTATTTATGGAGATATTGAATCATCCTAATGAAACAAGTGGAACATTAGGCAAACGCTTGGGTTTAACACGGGCGCAAATAAACTATTCGTTTAAAAAACTGAACGAATATTTAGCCGATTTACAATTAGAAGCAATTCATCGAACGCCCAATGGCCACTTTGTTGTTCCGCGAACAGTTAACGAGCAGTTTAATGATTTGCATCAGCGTAAACAAATTGATATTTATTTGGCACCAGAGGAACGGATGCATTTAATCACATTGATGTTATTATCAAAAACTGATTTTTTATCAATGAATCATTTTATTGTTGAACTAAATGTGAGTAAAAATACCGTAGTTAGAGATTTAAAAGAGTTAGGTGCACTCTTAGCTAAACAAGGGTTTAAATTAGAGTATTTACGCTCAAAAGGCTATCGCATTAAAGCAACTGAATGGCAACGTCGACAGTTGTTATTGGAAACAATTAATCAAATTTATTTGTTTGATACAGATGGCACATTGTTACTCCAATTTGCGGATATTAATGAAGCGAGTTTAGCCAACTATCAAGCGAAAGTCGAAGCTGTTGAACAATCTCTAAATATTCGCTACTCCGACAACAACATCAAAAATTTACCGGTGTTCACTTTGTTGTTGCATCGACGTGTGAAACGCAAAAAAACGATTCGTTACGATGTCGAATTAGATTTCTCAGAATTACAAGAAACACAAGAATACAATGTGATCAAAGAAATATTTTTTGATGGTGCGCTTGCTACAGCTGATTTTAATGATGTGATTTACTTTACGTTATTATTTCTATCAACGAATTTGACGCAAATCGACATTTTATCTGCTAAGGAGTTGCGGCAACTAGAATTAGCTGTCACAAAGGTCATTCAAAACTTTGAGAAAACAGCCCATGTGACCATTGTAGATAAAGAAGAGTTGTTACAGCGAGTGATGATACACATGCGTCCAGCTTATTATCGGATTAAATATCAAATGCACTTAAATGAAGTGGACATCGAACGACAAAAAAATATGGGTGTTTCTTCGGTATTTTATTTAGTGAAACAATCCTTAGAACCATTGGAACAATTTTTTTCAAAACAGTTACCAGAAACGGAAATCTTTTATTTGGCTTTGTTTTTTGGCGGACATTTATTAGAACATGAGAGTGTGCTTGCAAAGGAAGAACGCAAAACGGCCATCATTGTTTGTACGAATGGCATTTCGGTTTCATTGATGCTAGAAAGAAATTTGACGGGGCTTTTCCCCGAAATTGATTTTATCGCCACGCTATCGGCTAGAGAATTTTATGAGAAAAATATTGAAGCAGAATATGTTTTTTCTTCGGTACCTTTAGAAACGGACAAACGGTTTTATTTAGTGAAGGATTTTCTAACCGATGAGGGTAAATTACAGCTTAGAAAGCAAGTAATGAATGATACGTTAGTTGGAATGGATGATTTTGCTTTAGCTGAAAAAATTGTCAAAAAAGTTAAAAAAAATACCAAAGTATTAGATGAAGAAGCGTTATTTTTAGATGTTTTAAATGTGTTAAAAGAAAATGTGGCAAAAAATGAAAAAATCAAAGACCACGTGATTCATTTCGACCAGTTAATTCCATCTAAAAGTATATTAATTGAAGAAAATCAGGTGACTTGGCATGAAGCGCTAGACGCGTTAAGTCAACCACTCATTTCTGAAAAAATAATCACACCACAGTATTTAACGGCATTAAAACAAGAGATGGCAGAGATACCGCCGTATATGGTTTTTCGCAATCGATTGGCCTTGCCACATACTGAACCAGAAAAAGGCGCGCTGGGAGTAGCTATGAGTTTTGGTATCTTTAAAGAAGGACTTGTTACTGAGACAGGTGAACGGATACATATTGTCGTATTATTAGCTTCCAATGATAAAGAAAAGCATATAGATGCGCTCTTAGAATTAATGGATTTATCCGGAAGAGACGATTATATTTCAAAATTAGTAGAATGTCAGACGGCAGCACAAGCCTATAAAATTCTACATTCCTATCGAATCAACTATTGGGGGTAAAAAAATGGCAGAAAAAGTAACAGATTATTTAAAGAATGCACCGATTTTATTAGGTGATGAATTTGAAAACCGCGAATTTGTGTTTACTAAAGTAACGGAACAAACGCTTGAAAAAGGTTGGGTGACGGAACAATTCTTACAGAAAATTATTGAGCGTGAACAGGTTTTTCCAACAGGTTTGCACCAAGGTTCCTTTGGGATTGCAATTCCTCATACAGATCCGGAATGTATTGTAGAAGAGTTTATTTCCTTGGTCGTTCCTAAAAAGCCAGTTACTTTTCAACGGATGGACGACATTAATTTATCTGTAGGCGCTGATTTCATCTTTATCTTAGGCTTGAATCAACCGCATCAGCAATTAGCGATGCTGCAACAATTAATGGAGTTAATTCAAAATACTACCTTACTTCAAGCATTATCGAAACAAACGGAAGCCCAAGACATCATTACCTTACTTGAAGAAAATGGCTATTAAAAGAAAGGAATAAGAAAATGAAAATCGCAATTGGAAATGATCACGGTGGCTTTGAACTGAAAAAAGCAATTGTTGTCTTTTTAAAAGAACACAACATTGAAGTCATTGATGTCGGCACACATAAGCTATTAGAATCTGGAGATTATCCAGATTTTGCCGAAATGGTCGCCGAAAAAGTGGCTAAGAATGAAGTAGACAGTGGGATTTTAATTTGTGGAACAGGGATTGGCGTTAGCATTACCGCCAACAAAATAGCAGGTGTCCGTGCTGCGGTGGTTGGGGATGTCTTTTCCGCACAAGCCACCAAAGAACACAATCATGCCAATGTTTTGTGCTTAGGGCAACGCGTAATCGGTGAAGGCTTGGCGCTGATGATTGTGGATACTTGGTTGAAGACAGAATGTTCGATGGATGAACGTCATTTACGTAGAATTGAGAAAATTCATTTGATTGAAAGACGCAAACAGGAAAATTGATTAAAAAAGAAGAATTCTTCTTTTTTAATCAATAATTTCAGCTGTACCGTCAGCTTGCATTTGTTTTAAATGAGCTTTTGTTTGAGCAATCATTTCATCAGTATGGCGTTCCCATGTTGCCAGTTCTCCAATGATTTTTAATGGTTCTTTCGAGCGGTAAGAGCGTGTGGGGTTCCCAGGAAAACGTTTGTCAGTTAGATTGGGATCATTTTCAAATTCACCTAAAGGTTCCACTAAATAGATTCGTTCTTTTCCAGAACCAATGGCCAATTCCGCGCCCCATTTGGCAGCTTCTAAAGTACCTGTAAAATAGATATAATTAGAAATTCGTCCGACTTCATAGTTGGAATGATGTTGCGGTTTAAGGCAATCACCTAGTTGCAAGACAGCTTTTGTCCCATGCAAAAAGGGTCCACGATCTAACACATTATCAGTTGTCATAAACGTACCTCCGATTGTTATTTGGAAGTCTATCTTATGCTATTTTCGGTGAAAGAACCAGTCTATAATTGTCGACCAAAGTGTAGTATAATAAAGGTGAGGGAACCGCCAGCGTGTCGGTTCCCGTTTTTGTTTGCTAAATAAAAACTTCCTCGTTACAATGAAAGAAAAGCGAGGTGTTAACATGAAATCATTAAGAGAACTATTTCCAAATGATGACATATATCAGGCGATGCAACAAACAGAAGTAGCTGCGTTGGCTTTTTCTTTTAAAAATGCGGGACCGTTATCTTTAACAACGAGTAAAGCAGGTGGTGTGGGTTATTTTCCAAAAGAGTTGGCTTATCCAACAAATTTAGCAGGTCAACCGTTATCTTTATTAGCCCAAATCAATTTTGAAGAAATGCCGCACTTAGCAGAATATCCGAAAAAGGGAATTTTAGCATTTTATATTGATTTATTCGATGATCTGATGGGATTGGATTTTGATAACCCGACCAATAATACGGGGTTTAGAGTTGTTTATTTTGAAGACATCATAAAAAAAAGTTATACCAGAGAAGAAATGGATGACATTTTTGCAGAATTCCCTAAAGAAGATGACTATCGTGTAGTGAATGGTGAATTTCAAATGCTTGGGACAATCGAACCTCGCTATTTAGTGACAGATAGTTATTCTTTTGAAAAAGTATATGGCACGCATTTTTATAAGTATATGGAAACGCACTTTGGCGATGCTGCCGATGATGTGAGCGATGCCATTTATGAGAATCTCGCAATTGCTGGGGCACTAATGGGAGGCTATCCGTTCTTCACACAAGAAGACCCCCGTAACTACGCTGAAAATGTCACACATACTGAATTATTGTTCCAGTTAGACACGGATGAGATTGGGATTATGTGGGGCGACTCGGGTGTAGGTAATTTCTTTATTTCGAAAGAAGATTTAGCCAATCGAAATTTTACCAATGTTCTTTACAATTGGGATTGTTATTAACAAAAAGAGCGACTTGCGTGTAGCGAGTCGCTCTTTGTTTATAGCAATAGCAGCATCGTAATGACTGCAATAGTATTATTCACAAAATGAAAAATAATTGAAGCAATAATGTTGCGGTCATATTTCCAATAAAGCCAAGTTAATAGTAGTGAAAGTGGAAGGTATAAAAAGATGTCAACCACTTGTAATGTGTGTAATAAGGTGAAAATAGCCACAGAAAGAATGGTTAAAAAAATCACTTTTGGCCGATTGTTTTTATCGACATATCCCATAATTGCTTGCCGAAAAACAAGTTCTTCGACGATGGGGGCATAGATAGCTATAACTAAGAACGTAGCAATCATCGGAATATTTTGTGATAGTTCATTTAACATTTCCTGATTTTGGCCAATTTGATTAGTATCCATAAAAAGATCCAAAATGAAATAGGTGATCGTACGAATAAGACCTAGCAATAGAAAATAACCGATACAAGAAAGTAAAAATTTTCCCAGATGCACTTGTTGCGTGAAGCGCTGAAAGTCTAAACGCAACTGTTTTCCAAATAATAATAAAGCGAATACTAATAAAAAAAGAGAGGAGCCAACTGAAAACCACTCAATGGATAAAAAAGTTCCTAAAGAATGCTGGCAATACGAGCATGACAATAAAATAACTGACAAATAAAATACGTGAACGCTGTTTCATAAGCACACAACCTTTAACGTTTTCTTTTATGATAACATAAGGTCCTTTATTTTGTGTGGTTACGCAAGATTTTTGGATAGTGTAAGTCTTGTCCACGGTTTTCAAATGCTTCGATAATCCGTTGAATCATTGATAAGGTAATGCTATCATAGTCAGTTTTATTTGAAGGCGTCAATAAACCAATTGGTGGATGAATCGGCAAGTTTTTGATGGGAATGACTTTCGTTCCACTAAATACTTCTGAATGCGCTGTGGCAGTAAAAATCGAAACGCCCAAATTTTCACGGACATAATATTTGTGTGACAAGCTAGTCGTTACTTCCATTTTTTTATATTGATCGCCAATACTGCGACGTAAATACTGCTCGATTTGAATCCGAATCGGGCAGTTTTCTGGTGTAAATAAGAAGGTTTCATTTTTTAATTCTTTTAATGACACCACTTTTCGATGAGCAAGTGGATGCTGTTCTGAAACCAATAAATTTAAGTCGTCATAGAAAAAAGGTTCATAATAATGGTCCAACATTAAATTGGGTGCGCCACAGATAGCAAAATCAATGATGCCATCTTGGAGTGCTTGACTACAAGCGTTGGCATCAGCCACTTGTACATGAATCGTAACGGTTGGATGTGCATCATTAAATGACTTGATGACTTGTGGCATAATTAAGCTAGCAGTCGGATCTGAAATACCTAAAACTAAAGAACGTGGCGTTTCGTTATGTAATTGTTCCGCCAACTGATCCAATGCGTCATATTGTGCTAGAAGTGCTTGGGCTTTTTCATAAAAAAGAGTACCAGCAGGGGTTAATTGTAACGTTTTGCCCCGTTCGAATAAGGGAATTTTTAATTCGGCTTCTAATTGTTTGATGCGCATAGAGATAGTTGGTTGTGAATATTGTAAAATTTCAGCAGCTTTTTGGAAACTGCCGGTTTTAACGATAACTGCAAATGTCTGAATTTCTCGTATGTCCATAAATTGCCCTCTTTCTAGTGTATTTTCTACAGTATAAAGAGAGTTTGTGTAATCAACAATCTTATTGTTTTAGGGATATAGTTTTTTTATATCACGTGAAAGAGGATGTTGGATTTTAAAAATAAAGGTGAAAATAAAAAGAATATAGTTGTTTGAAAGCTTGATTTATCAAGCTTTTTTGTTGTTTTTACACATGAATGTTTTTTCATTCATTAGTTTTTTTGATACGTTAGATTACTTTTTTTTATTTGTAACTGTGTTTTTTATCCCTTATAGTTTAGAAACAAATTTCACTAAACAATCAGGAAAGAGGGATAAACATGACGAAAGTTACACTCATTGTCGGTGCCAATTCAATGTCTTCTAGATTAAATGGCTTGGTAGAATATACGCAAAAAGTATTGTTTGACTATAAATTACAAACGCAGGTGATTCAAGTAAACATGTTGCCGCATCAAGCGTTATTGACTGCTGATGTCATGGATAGCACTCTTCAATCATATAACGAAAAAATTGCAGCTAGTGAGGGTGTTTTAGTTTTTACTCCAATTTTTAAAGGCAGTTATTCAGGAATTTTGAAAACCTATTTAGACGTATTGCCACAAAAAGCATTAGCAAATAAAGTCGTTTACGCATTAGGGCTGGGAGGATCGCATCATCATTTGTTGGCGTTACAGTACGCCTTAGAACCAGTTTTAAAAGAATTAGGAACAGAAGAGCTCTTGCAATCAACCTATGTTGTCCAAGAGCAAGTCACAAAAGATGATATTAATGGTTTTCTAGTTAGTGATGTGGTTAAACAACGTATCAATCAACAATTAGAACAATTTTATACTCGGATTGAAGCAAAACAGCTAAAGGAGGAACCACGATGGGAAAAGATCGTTTAAGAATTGCTACCAAAGAAGATGCACCCGCTTTTTTAGAATTGATTCAAGAATCCTTTCAAGAAGTGAAAGATTATGGCATTGATTGGCCGTCCACTAACGCCACTTTAGAAAGCGTCATCGAAAATATTGAAACTGGGATTGCACTTGTGTTAGAGCGCGAAGGTCGTTTAATTTCTACCATCACTGTTCGCCAACCGTGGGAAAATGAAACACCGATTTCCAATTATCCCTTTCTTTGGTGGTTTGCTACGGCAGATGAATTAAAAGGACAAGGCATTGGCAAAAAGTTTATCAAACAAGTTGAAGAAGAATTTTTAGTCAAAATTTTGAAAGCACCGGCTTATGTGATTGGGACATCGGGTAGAAAGCATCCGTGGTTGTTAGATATGTATCTACGAAATGGTTATCAAATTTTAACAACGCGTGAAGATGAAGATGATACAGGTGTCGCTCTTTATAAAGTATTAATCCCTGAAAAATTTGACGAAAATATTTTACGAATACCTGAAGTAGTTACGCATTAAGGAGGAGAACGTGATGTCAGACTTTTTTAAATGGGAATATGTAGTTTCATTTTTTCCAAAAATTTTATCAGCGCTACCTATAACCTTACTCATTGTGGTGGTTGCTTCGATGATTGGCATGTTGCTAGGGTTGCTCATCGCGTTTCTTCGAATTGAAAAGGTACCAGTTCTCTCACAAATTAGTCGTGTATTTGTTTCATTTATTCGAGGAACGCCGATTTTAGTGCAACTATTTTTAGTCTTTTATGGCTTGCCGATTCTGTTCCCAAGTTTAGCTAATTTGAACAAAATTGACTACGTATATATTACGTATGGATTAAATACTGCGGCTTTTTTCTCAGAGATTTTTCGTTCATCGATTTTAAGCGTTCCAGTTTCACAAAAAGAAGCAGCGGCATCGGTGGGATTGACGAAAATTCAAACGTATTGGCGAATTATTTTACCGCAAGCGGTTCGTATTGCATTACCTGCAACAGGTACGATGATTGTTAACTTATTACAAGACACTTCATTAGCCTTCTCATTGGGGGTCATTGATGTGATTGGGAAAGTTCGGGCGTTAGGTGCGTTAACCTATCACTCGTTAGAAGGATATTTTATTGCGGCAATTATCTTTGTCGTTTTAAGTATTATTCTTGAACAACTCTTTGCTTGGTTAGGCCGACGTTATCAATTTCAATCCAAAAAAGTAACGCAATCCAAACCAATTGTAACGTTTCAGCCACTAATTAAACAAGTTAAACAAGAAAAAAAATTACCGAAAGTTGTTCGTTGAAAAGGAGAAAATTATGAAAAAAATAACTAATAAATGGGTTGTTTCATTTGGAATTGTTGGAGCACTACTTTTAAGTGCTTGTGGGAATCAATCAGACGCAACAGAAACTTCAAAAAATCCCGATGCAGAAACAATCGTTGTGGGGACAGGAAATGTTTATCAACCATTTGTATATTTAGATGAAAATAATGAGTTGCAAGGCTACGATGTTGAGATTTTAAAAGCGATTGATGAAAAACTCGATCAATATAATTTTGAATACGAATCAATGGACTTCAAAAATATTTTAACCTCACTTTCAGCTGGAAAGGTTCGTTTAGCAGCACATCAATATGAATACAATGATGAACGTGCTGCAAACTACCTCTATGGCGAAGTTGGTTATACCGATTATACCTTGTACATTGTGCATGATGGAGGACAAAACGCCACCTATCAATCACTAGATGATTTAGTTGGTAAAAAAGTATTTGCTTCACCAGGGGGTAATGTCGCGTATTTACTTGAAAAATATAATAAGGAGCATGACGATAAAATTGAGATTATCTATAATGAAGCTTCCAGTGAAGTGTTTGTAAAAGGGTTACAAAACGGTACAGCAGATGCGGCCGTTTTAACGAAATATGATACCAATAAATACAACGAACAATTTAATGCCGATTTACAGATTTCTGGAGAGCCTATCAATGTTTCTAAAACATATTTCTTATATGAAAAAGGCGATGAAGAATTAAAAGAAGCGGTAGATGGTGCGTTGCAAGAATTAATTGATGAAGGAACCTTATCGAAATTATCCATTGATATTTTAGGAGATGACTATACGAAATAATAATTACTGAGGAGGCATAGAATGAAAAAACAAAAGTGGTTGATCTCATTAGGAATTGTCGGAGCACTCTTTTTAGGGGCATGTGGAAATAAGGCAGATTCATCAGAAAAAACAGGAGCAGATGAAGATGCTGAAACGGTTATTGTTGGTACAGGAAATGTCTATCAACCATTTGTATATTTAGATGAAAATAATGAGTTGCAAGGCTATGATGTCGAGGTGTTAAAAGCGGTTGATGAAAAATTACCTCAGTATACCTTTGAATTTGAATCGATGGATTTTAAAAATATTTTAACTTCGCTTTCTGCAAATAAAGTTCGTTTGGCTGCACATAATTATGCGTACAATGATGAACGAGGAGAAAAATATCTTTATGGCGAGGTTGCGTATAATACGTATGCACATCACATTGTCAATGATGAAAGTACCGGTGCAGCTTACGAATCACTGGCTGATTTAGAAGGGAAAAAGGTTTTTGCTTCACCAGGCAGTGAAGTAGCCTATATTTTAGAAACGTATAACAAAGAGCACAATCAGGCGATTGAGATTATTTATAACGAAGCAGCTAGTGAAGTATTGGTTAAAGGCTTGCAAAATGGCACAGCCGATGCAGCAATTTTAACGAAATTCGATACCAATAAATACAATGAACAATTTAATGCTAACTTGCAAGCATCGAATAAAGCACTTAAGAGTGCGGGGATCTTTTTCATCTTCCAAAAAGGCGATGAAGAGTTACAACAAGCTGTAGATGGTGCGTTAGAAGAATTAATTGATGAAGGAACCTTGTCACAACTATCGATTGATATTTTTGGTGACGACTATACAAAATAAAGAAAGTAGGTAGAAGGAAATGAAAATAGATATTAACGCGATCATCACAGCTTTTAAAGCAGCAATTCCTTATATTCCGGTCACGCTACGTCTGGCACTGGTTCCTTTATTGATTGGAACAGCAGTGGGATTGATTATCGCTTTAATTCGATTTTACCGTCTGCCTATTTTAGCGAAAATTTTCTCTGGAATAATTACGGTAGGTAAAGGGATTCCGATTGTGTTGAGCTTAATTGTGGCGTATTTAGTTTTTTCCGATGCGTTTGACAGTATTTCTCAAGCACTTGGTTGGTCACTACAATTTAAAGACATTAATCGGGAATATATCGCAATGTTTGTCCTTAGCTTGTACGCAAGTATCGGTTTGTCAGAAATTTTTCGTGGGGCTTTAACAAGTATTCCTCAAGATCAATGGGACGCAACCGCATCGATTGGGCTTACGCAAGTTCAAACGATTCGTCGGGTAGTCTTACCCCAAATGGTTCCGATTGTGCTACCGATGATTTGTAGTCAATTAATTGTCTTAATTAAAGCATCCGCATTGGTTTCTCTAGTATCAGTCGTCGATGTTTTAAATGGCGCACTAATTACTTCAACCACTAGCTATACTTTTTTAGAATCATATATCGCAGCAGCACTGATTTATTGGGGCTTATCGATACTTATTGAACAGCTATCAGGATTTTTTGAACGCCACTACGCACGCAAATTTGTAAGGGGGACTTTCGTATGATTAAGATACAAAATATTCATAAAAAATTTGGACAAAATGAAATTCTGAAAGGGGTCGACCTTACGATTGAAGCAGGTGAGGTGGTCGTGATTATTGGTCCCAGTGGTTCAGGTAAAACGACCTTTTTACGATGCTTGAATTTTTTAGAACGTGCTGACCAAGGCACACTTCAAATTGGTGAGACTACCGCTGATTTTAAACAAGCAACGAAAAAACAAATTTTAGCTATTCGCAAAAAAACAGCCATGGTTTTTCAGCAGTATGCTTTATTTTTTAATCGGACTGCTTTAGAAAATGTGATTGAAGGGCTAGTGATTGCTCGTAAAACACCTAAAAAAGAAGCAACTGAAAAAGGCAAAGCATTGCTAGAAAAAGTGGGTTTAGCAGGGAAAGAAAACCACTATCCGCATGAATTATCAGGTGGACAACAACAGCGTGTGGGAATTGCCCGCGCCTTGGCTTTAAATCCAGAAGTAATCTTATTTGATGAACCAACTTCGGCACTTGATCCAGAATTAGTTGGCGAAACACTGGATGTCATCAAACAAGTAGCGAACGAAGGCAGTACGTTAGTGATTGTTACGCATGAGATGCAATTCGCTTATGAAATTGCCGATAGGGTCATTTTTATGGAAAATGGTGTGATTGTTGAACAAGGAACACCGCAAGAAGTATTTGATTATACAAAAGAACAACGGACAAAAAACTTTTTAGCAAGGACTGCCGTTTACCATTAAAGGAGGGAAAGAAATGGGGATAAAATTAAGTTTGTTGGATCAAAGTATCGTTTATGAAGGGGAAACGGCGACATCGACCTTAGCCAAGACAGTAGCTTTTGCGCAAAAAGCGGATGCCCTCGGTTTTGATACGTTTTTTGTTTCAGAACATCATTTGATTAAAGAGCTAGCTGGTGCGTCACCAGAAGTTTTGATTGGCTATCTCTTAGCGAGCACTAAAAAAATTAAAGTCGGCGCAGCAGGTATTATGTTGCAGCATTATGTTCCTTTTAAAGTGGCAGAGTCTTTTAGTGTGTTGCATCATCTAGCGCCTGAACGGGTGGTCTTAGGTATAGGTAAAGCCCAAGGAGGCAAAGACGAAGCTGTGGAGGTTTTACAACGAGACTTTATCAAACCAGCACCTAGTTTTGAAGAGAAGTTTGCTGAACTAGCACATTTTATCCGCAATGATTTTCCTGAAGGACATCCTTATGCAACACCCGAATACACGTTGGAACCCCAAATTCAAGAAAAACTAGCCATCGAATTATTAGGTGGAAGTCAAGAAAGTGCTGAACTGGCCACGCAAGAACAAGCAGGTCTTATTTATCCATACTTTGGCAATGCTGACGAAGAGGCTTTGGCTAAAACTCGCCAAGCATACCAAGCAAAAGAAACGTTTAAAATTGCGGTAGTGGTCTATATTACCGAGGATGAAACAGAAGCTGCCGAGTATCTAGAAAAGCAAGTTTCGTATACGGTTGTTTTTAATACAGGGAAACGTCTTAATTTTGCTGATCAAGCAACAGCTGAGGAATATGCTCAGCAACATCAAGCAGAAGAAGCGCAAGTGATTCAGCGACAAGTCGGAGCTTTTGTAGGTAGCGCGGCACAAGTCAAAGCAGATTTACTAGATTTTTCAGAACGTTTTAACACCGAGCATTTTGTGATTCATACGCCAGGTGTACCTTATGATAAAAAACATGAAATCATTCAAGCTTTAGCGAATGAATTAAAAGGAGAGTAAGAAAATGACGCAAACAAATCAAGAAGCATCGATTATTTTATGGGCAAAAGATGGTTGCCATTATTGCCAAGAAATCAAAGACTTTTTCCAAGAAAAAAAATTAGCATATCAAGTAATTGATGTGACACAACAAGATAATTTTCGTGATATTTTGTTTGCGAAATACGGCATTCGCTATGTTCCTGTAGTTGAGGTTGCTTCAGCGGGTAGTCACGTTTACCGAGGGATTACTGACCTTGGTTTAGAGCATGTTGTCAATGGTTTACGTGAAGCAGAGATTGGGGTGTAGGGTATGAGTAAAAGAACAATTCATTTTGGCAGTATTCTGCATGGCGTTGGCGGTACAACAGACGGCTGGCGCCATCCAGAAGTCGATGAAACGGCTAGTACTAATTTTGATTTTTATAAAGCACGAACTAAATTAGCTGAGAAAGGGTTATTTGATTTTGTATTTATTGCGGATGGATTGTACATATCAGAAAAATCAATTCCGCATTTTTTAAATCGCTTTGAACCGATTACGTTATTATCTTCGTTAGCTGCGATTACGGAAAATATCGGTTTAGTCGGAACTTTTTCTTCTACGTATACTGATCCGTTTACGTTGGCACGCCAACTAATGTCTTTGGATCATTTAAGTAACGGTCGTGCTGGCTGGAATTTGGTGACTTCACCTCAAGCAGGCGTTGCTAAAAATTACAATAATCGAGAATTACCACCACACGACGAGCGCTATAAAATCGCCCAAGAACATTTAGATGTGGTTCGTGGGTTATGGCGTTCATGGGAAGCCGATGCGTTTCCACGAAATAAAGAAACGGGTGAATACTTTGATCCAAGTAAATTACATCGCTTAAATTATGAAGGCGATTATTACCAAGTAGCCGGTCCGTTGAACATTAGTCGCTCAAAGCAAGGTGAGCCGTTAATTTTTCAAGCGGGTTCTTCAGAAAATGGCCGAGCGTTTGCTGCAGGGAATGCCGAGGCAATTTTTACCCATAGTAGCTCGTTAGAAGAAACCAAAGCTTTTTATGATGATGTAAAAAAACGTGCACAAGCTGCGGGTAAAAATCCAGATTATGTAAAAATTTATCCAGGAATTAATCCGTTGGTTGCCGATTCATTAGAAGAGGCAGAAGCGAAATATCAAGAATTTGCTAGTTTGATTCCAATCGAAAATGCTGTTCGTTACCTAGCACGTTATTTTGATGATTACGATTTTAGTTCGTATGATTTGGATGCGCCGTTCCCTGAATTAGGCGACATCGGAAAAAATGCCTTCCGTAGTACAACGGATTATATTAAGCAACGCGCGAAAGACAACAATCAAACTTTGCGTCAGGTTGCGCTAGAACAAGCTGTACCACGACCAAATTTCATCGGAACACCCACAGATGTAGCAGATGAAATCCAACGCTGGTTTGAAGCAGAGGCAATTGATGGTTTTATTATTGGGAGTGATATTCCAGGTTCATTTGAACGTTTTATCAATGAAGTGATTCCAATTCTACAAGAGCGTGGTATTTATCGCAAAGCCTATGCGGGTAGTACCTTACGTGAAAATATTGGAGTGCCGATTGTTAAATAAAAAATTACGTTTCCTTTTACAGGAAGCGTCTTTTTTTTTGCAAGGATGGTACACTAACAGGGAAAGGTGGTTGATAGTATGAAAAAATGGGTATTTTTTGATGTTGGTTTTACATTAATTGATGAAACACGTTGTTATGTGGAACACGTCACACAATGCACCCAACAATTAGCATTGATGGGCATTCACGTTACTCCTGAAGAATATTACGGTCAAATGATTCAAGCGTCCAAATTAGGAAAGAAACCAATTAAAACGGTTTGGGAACGTTATACTGAATTAGCCAAACCTGAGTGGTCGTATACCGGCGAAAGGCGCTATCCAGACACGATTCCTACTTTAGAACAATTAGCCTCTCGCTATCATTTGGGAATTATTGCTAATCAAGGAACAGGGTTGGTTGAGCGATTAGTTGCCCATGACATTGCGCATTATTTTGATTTGATTATTTCATCAGCTGAAATTGGCATGAAAAAACCTTCCCCTGATATTTTTACCTATGCTCTTCAGCAAGCGCACGTTTCTGCTCAGGAATGCCTATACATCGGCGATCGTTGTGACAATGATATTATTCCAGCCAAAAAATTAGGGTTTACCACGATTCGCGTGCGCCAAGGTCTGGGACAGTATCAACCAGAAAACGAGCTATTTCACTCCGATTATACAGTTAGTCAATTATCTGAATTACTTGAAATTTTATAAAGGAAAGGATGAAAAAAGATGAGTGTATCGATTTATTATACGTGTAAACGAGCGCAACCGTTAACTGTCACAGAACAAGCAACGAGTGCCGCGATTATTGAACGATACAATACCAATTTCCAATGGCAAGAGCTTGCCGAATCATTTTGTGTTTATGAAAATCCAACCTCCGACACGATATTTGAAGGTGCCACCAAGTTACCTTTCGTTGATGACTATGAATTAATTGAAGCAACCTTGGCGTATTGGCTTGCTTGTTTAACAGAAATTCGTCAGCAAATTTCCGGAAACTGGCAGGTGCATGTGGATGATATCGATGTCGTTTGGCAAGACCAGCGTTGGCAAATGCCTATATAATTCCTGCTAGAGATGTAGAAGCTTTTCCATAGTGCGACCGATGTTTCATTGCTATTTTTTTCGTACACTTTTGTTATAGAGGAGTGGATGAAAATGAATAAACAAAATTGGACGTTAATTTTGGGGTTAGGCGCTTTGGCGCTAATTCGCCCATTTTTTAGTATAGTGGGCATTTCTGAACTGTTAGGTAAACCCATGGTAAGCATTGGGGCAACCATTTTAATTACGGTTATTTGGGTGTTGGTTGCACAAAAAACCGCTGATCCAATTATTACATTAGGGGCAACGGGTGTGACATATGGGGTGTTAGCTATTCTTTTAAGTGCCGTGTTATCGCCTATGTTATTAGGGCAGGTACAAGGGCCGATTCTCAGCATCTATTCAATCATTAGTGTACTTATGACTAATTTGATTTGGGGATTAGTTGCCGGTATCATTGCTAAAATTCTGCAATCAATTCGTCGTTGATTGGTTTAGATTATAAATGAAAAGGTGATTGTCAGTTTTACCAAGTGATGATCAGTTGCTTTGAAATCTGTATTTTGCGTCTTGATTTCTTCAACGTTTACATTATCTGAAACAATAAAGCCATCAATAACATACACTTGCGAAGTTTCGTAATCGCCTGTATACGCGTTGTTTAATACGCGCACAGTCGGATAGGTATCATCATAGGCAAAACTAAAATGTTCTGGTAAGTCTTTTTTGGCAAAGGTACCTGCTTGCCAAATGTCTTTACTAACTGTTGGAAACTGGTGACTTCCTTCGAATGTTTGATTGAAATCTCCACCTGCAATGACATAATTCCCTTTTGCGTATTCTTTTGCTAAGAGCTGTGCAAGTTTTTTACTTTGCGCCATTCTTCCTTCGCCACTATCGTAAGCTTCCGAATGTAAATTGAAGATGACGAGTTCTTTGTCACTGCCGGCAATTGGGAAACGCGTTTCTAATAACGCTCGTTTTAAGTTAGACAAGCGGATAGGCCATTTAAAAGGTACTGGCAAGGAAATTCGATTGGCTTGCGTCATTTGATAATCCGTGAAGGTGGCTAAACCACTCGCAACCCGTCCAATTGGTGGTACAGGAATAGGAACAAAATCAACCAAAAAATTATAGGCAAAGACGCTAGCTGTATTTAATTTTTCTTGGAAATAATTTTCTTCGTCAATATAATAAGAACGCTTGGATTGACGGTCCACTTCTTGTAACAAATGAATATCAGCGTTTGCCTGTTGTAAAGTTTGGGCAATTGCTGCTAGATTAGTTTGCACAAATTTTTTATTGTGTGGTTGGACATTGGTTCCGCCATCCATAAAAAAATCTTCTGTGGCGCTTAGCCCGCCATAACCAATATTATACGTCGCAATTGAAAGCGATTGTTTTTCATCAATCGTTTCTTTGCCTACTATTGGAATCAGGGGTTCGATTGCTGGTGGACGATATTCATTGATTGCAAGATAGCTAATCAAACTAACAATAACAAGTAACAGGCACAAAAGTGGGATAGTACTGTATTTAAGTAATTTTTTCATTCGTGGACTCCTTTGTCTTCATTCGTATTGTAAGATTATTTGTGAAAAAAAGGAATCCCTAATGACTAAAAAACTTCTAAACGATTCACTGCATTAACCAAAGCTTGAATCGAAGCTTTTACAATATCTTGATGAATACCAGCTCCCCAATACAATTTACCTTGTGAGGCGATGCCAATTTGTGCACAGGCTTGCGCTTTGGAATTATTGCCTAATGAATGTTGCTCGTAAACTTCAAGCGTATATGTCGCACCCAAAGTCTTTTTAAGCGCTTGATTCACCGCATCCAAACTTCCAGAACCAGCACTGTGTGTTTCAATGGATTGGTTATCTTTTAAAATAGTTAAAGTAACTTCTTGTGGTGTTCCTTGTGTAAAGCGATAATCCGTAATTTCAAAATGTGGATGGAAATCAACATATAGTTGTAAGAAGGCATCATAAATTTCTTGCGCCGTTAATTCGCGATTGGTGTTATCTGAAATCGCTTTGATGGCATATCCTAATTCTTCATTCATTTTGTAAGGTAATTTAATGCCATAGTTGGTTTCAAGTAAATACCCCACGCCTCCTTTACCAGATTGACTATTAATGCGAATGACATCTGTTTGATAATTTCGGCCAATGTCGACGGGATCAATTGGAATATAGGGCACATCCCAAATGTCAATTTGATTTTCTTCACGATATTTCATCCCTTTAGAAATCGCATCTTGATGAGAACCAGAAAAAGCGGTAAAAACCATGTCACCAGAATAAGGTTGTTTTTCTGGGACACTAATTCTCGTTAACATTTCATAACGTTTGCGTATTTCTTCTAGATGGCTAAAGTCTAATTGAGGATCATAGCCTTGAGAATACATGTTCATTGCCAGCGTGATAATATCGACGTTTCCAGTTCGTTCGCCAATACCAAAAAGAGTTCCTTCAACACGATCTGCTCCAGCTAATACACTAAATTCAGCATCACTTACGCCACATCCACGGTCGTTGTGGGGATGAACAGACAAGGTGACTGCCTCACGAAAGTTCAAATGTTTATGAATATATTCAACTTGGCTTGCGAAAATGTGAGGCATCGCATATTCTACCGTCGTTGGAATATTAATAATCGCTTTGTGTGCAGGTGTAGGTTGCCAAATATCTAGGACACTATTACAAATGTCTAAAGCATAGTCGACTTCTGTTCCAGGGAAGCTTTCGGGACTATATTGAAAATAGAAATTCCCTGGTGTTTGTTCGGCCAATTCTTTCACTAAGATGGCACCGTCTAAGGCGATTTGTTTGATTTCTTCTTTGCTTTTACGGAAAACTTGTCTTCGTTGGGCTTCGGAAGTTGAATTATACAAATGAACAATCGCTCGAGGAACACCTTTAATTGCTTCAAAAGTCCGACGAATGATATGTTCACGTGCTTGGGTAATCACCATAATTGTGACATCTTCTGGAATCAAGTTGTCTTCAATTAACGTTCGAACAAATTGAAATTCTGTTTCTGAAGCTGCCGGAAAAGCAACTTCGATTTCTTTAAAACCAATAGCAACTAACAATTGAAACATGGCTAATTTTTCTTCTAAATTCATAGGAATGGCTAAGGCTTGATTACCATCACGTAAATCAACGCTACACCAAACTGGGGCGCGCTCGATCGTTTCTTTTTGTACCCAATCATAGGTTAACTGCGGGGGTAGGTAATATTTTTTCTCGTATTTTGTGTGATTAAACATGTAAATTCCTCCTTCAATAGAAAATAAAAAAGCCTTTCATCTCCAGTAAATTACTGGAGACGAAAGACTCGCGGTACCACTCCTGTTCATGACTAAAAAAGCCATGCCCTCTATCAATCAATGTCGCATTGATTGATTTTTCCAAATAACGGTCGGCTGCCGTCCTTAACTAAATAAATGGTCATTAAGGCTACTTCGAGGCGAGTTCCTTATCTTGCGTTCTTGCTTTTCATCAGCCAGCAAGTTTCTGTTAACGGAACGATAAGTACTACTCCTCAGCAATGTATTTATTGTCTGAATATTCTTATTATAACAAATTTTAGAAAAAGTAACAGGGGTATGTGAGTTTTTTTAATTTTGAATATAAGCTGAGATTAGTTCAAACGTATTTTCAATCGCATCAACATGTGTCCGTTCCATTCCATGACTGCTTGCAACGCCTGGACCAATTAGTGCAGCACGAATATTGGCACCACCACCTAAAGCAGCAGAAGCATCACTTCCATACATCGGGTAAATATCAACTGCGTAATTCAACTCTTTTTCTTTGGCATAAGTTACGAGGCGTGTGGTCATTTCATAATCGTAAGGTCCAGAAGAATCTTTGGCACAAATAGAGACATCATATTCTGTACATTCTAAATCAAGACCGATACAGCCCATATCGACTGCCAGCAATTCAGTGATATCTGCTGGAATCCACGCTGCACCGTGGCCCACTTCTTCATAAGTTGAGAAAATAAATGTGAGATTGGTTGCAGGAGTAATAGATTCTTGTTTGATTTGCTTTAATAAGCTAACTAAAATGGCGACAGAAGCTTTATCATCTAAGAAACGTGATTTTACAAAACCAGAATCAGTGACGATGACTTTTGGATCGTACGCCACGATGTCACCGTTTTGAATGCCTAACGCTTGGACTTCTTCTTTATTCGTGACACGTTCGTCTAATTTAACAATCAAATTGTCAATATCACGTGCTTTGGTAGACGCATCTGGAAACACATGAATAGAAGGTGTATTGGATAAAATCGTGCCCGTATAAATTTTTTCATCACGGGTAATAATGTCACAATATTCCCCGTCTAATGTAGGTGTGAGCGGACCACCTAATTTAGTTAAAGCTAAGGTTCCATCGCTATTAATGGAACGCACCATTAATCCTAAAGTATCTACATGCGCGCTTAAACCACGCGTTTGTGTCGCATCTTTTCCTTGAACCTGTACCATCAAATTCCCTTTTGGTGTTTGAGTTGTTTCGTAACCGAATGACTCGACTGTTGTTTTGATAAAATCAATGGCATGTCGGGTATAACCAGTGGGACTATTAATTGCTAATAATTCTACTAAAAATGAAAGTGTTTCTTCTTTATTAAACATTCGTGACTTCCTTTCTGTTTGACTCTATCAAACTATAGCATAACTAAAATGAAAACCCAAACAATGCTCACAGGTTCCATTTGTCAGAAAAAACGAAGAATTTCATGATGATTTGAGAATACTCTGGCAGCTAGAATTTGTTAGCATAATTGTAAAGAAATGAAAGGAGATTACTATGAAACGATGGCAAATAATCATATTAAGTAGTTATAGTTTATTGGTTTTGTGGGTCTTATTATTTAAATTCTCATTGTCCCCAGAAGCCATTATAAAATCCGCTATCAATGGAGAAAACCGCATCATCAATTGGGTGCCTTTTATGGCATCGGGTGGTACGAGAGAAATTTTGTTAAATACGCTTGTATTTGTGCCTTTTGGTGTGTTAATCAGTATGCGCGAAACACGCTATCAAGGTCAGAAGATATTGCGCTACAGCTTTTTATTTAGTTTAGCAATTGAAATCAGCCAATATCTGTTAGCGATTGGGGCAACGGATATGACTGATTTACTCACTAATACGTTAGGTGGATATGGTGGGTTTCTTTTGTATGGGTTGTTAGCTAAAATTTTTCCTAAAAAAATACTAGATCCTCTCTTGCTAAGCATAGGAACCGTTGCGGTGTGTACATTTGTTTTTTTAATGATCATAACGTTCAAAGTGAATCACGTGCAACTTAACTATTTCTAGCATCAAGTACCGTTTGTTGCGCATCACGAGGCTGCCAGCCGTAATTGATTGCTTTTTGATTGGTATGCGTATAGCTTCTCCCTAACATTGGGACAAGTGCACGCAAATTTTTAACGAATTTTGCCGCTATTTTCAAACTACTATTTGGTAAAATAATCGGTCGTTGGCCATAAAGGCGACTAATTTGTGCAAACGTTAAATCACCATTTTTTGCCAGAATCCGTTCTCCGATTGTTTCGGAGTTGTTGAGAGCCAACAAATGCAAAGCTGCTAAATCGCGGACGTCAGTTACTTCTAATGAAATTTTTGGCACGAAGCGTGTGTGGTTAATCTGATCAAGCACTTGATTGGAGGAACGATTAGCCGTTAAGGTTGGTCCAAAAATGGCACCTGGTAAAATGGTGGTCACATGCAGTTTATATTTCTGGGCTAGTTCCCATGCTTTTTGCTCGGCAAATAATTTGGAAAGACGATAGGCGTTTAATTCAGGATTTTCAGGATCAGACCAAAAATGTTCATCGATAAATCCTGTTGTCTGAGCAAGGGGTGTGGCCGCAGCTTGACTGGAGGTCATCACAATTCTTTTGACACCAGCTATATGTGCCGCTTCGAAGACATGTTCAACACCAGCCACAGCTTCCTTAATTAAGCGAACATCATTTGCATTTTCATGACCTAAGGGACTAGCCACATGTAAAATGGCATCGACACCGGCCATAGCTTCTACCCACCCATCAGAATGAGTTAAATTTGTTACGACATACGTGAGTTCTTTGAAAATAGTTGGTTGCTTGTTGAAATTTCTAACTGTTCCAACGACATCATGACCTTGGTCGAGTAATTGTTGAATGATATGGGTAGCAACAAATCCGTTGGCACCTGTGACTAATAGTTTCATTTTTTTACCTCCTAGTGTTACACTTGTTATAGATGCTATTGTAGAGAACACAAAACAAAAGAACAAGCAGTGTGACCGCATTTGTGACAGATAGGAGAAAGTGTTATGGCAGCGACGAACTATGCAAAAAATTTAAAGCAAGATAGTAAAAACTGGATCACGATTGCAACCTTAGAATTATTACAGACCAAAAAATTATCCGAGATGACGGTTGCTGAAGTAGCGAAAAGATCAGGTGTTAGTCGCATGGCATTTTATCGCCATTTCACTAATTTGCCACAGGTGTTAACCGAATATTATGAACCAAAATTTCAAAAGATATTTGATCAGACGATTCATAAAATTAGTGAAGAACAAAAGATGACCGACTTAGGCGATTTTTTTACGGAATTGACGCCTGACTTTCAACGTGCGATTGCAGGTGATTACACGATGATTATTTTTCAAATTTTTACCGAACAAATGGCGCGATTTTATGATACCACTACAACTTGGAGTGATTGGGAAAATCCTAAGCGACTATACTGGATTAAGTTCATGTCAGCGGGAATTTTTGAAGTTTGGTTGACGTGGATTCAAACTGGACAAAAAGAGAGTTTGGCAGAAATGACACAATTGATTAAAGCATTCCATGAGTAGGAGGTGGCGAGTATGTGGGGATTGTATCGACAACTAAAAGAGCAGTCGGAAGTTCAGAAGATTAGTCAGCAATTGCAAAGTTCTGGATGGGATCAAGCAGCTATTAAGGGCTATCTTCGTAAAACCATCCAGCTTTCGGATAAAGATTTAGCAGCGAGTATTGCAAATGTTCAAACGTATTATCTGGATACTTTTGCGATTGGCTCACCTATTTATTTAACATTGTATCGTGCTAGTCGCTTGTCAGCTAAAGAAAAAATTCAGCTCATTTTTAATCAATTAGAAGCAGAAATTGATGAATTCCATTTTATGCATTTATTGTCGAACACGTATCAGTTAGATGAAGAATTAGCACCCCATGCAGCTTTTTATGCCTACTTTCGTCGAGATGTATTGCGTGCTTTTCCAACGAAAGAAGGATTAAATAGCGATGAATTAGGAAAAAAAGTCCATTTGTTTCGTACGTACATTGATCGTCAAAACATCACTTATATCCGAACACATTTTCAAGGGACAACTGATTATGAGAAATTACTTGCTTACGGAAAAACCTTTCATCTATCGTTCGATTATACGACAGGTGCCCGCTATCATAATCGTTCAATGACATCGTTTGATTATCCAAGAAATATGAAAATACAAGTGCCAAAACGCAAAACATGTTTGTGGGGACCAAATGATGCGCGAATGTCGGAATTTATTGTGCGAATTAGCACGGGAGAATTTGTCAGCGAATGGGATATCTATCGCAAATTAGCAAATGGTCGTTATGATAGTCAGCCCAATCATTACGCTGTACCTGAATTGGGACCTGTCGCAAACACTGAATCATTTAATTATGGCTTTTCCTATGGTTCGAACTTTGATGTTTTACCTTGGAATCATTCCCATGAATATCTGGATGTCTTATATCCAATTAAT
This sequence comes from Enterococcus sp. DIV2402, assembly GCF_017426705.2. Lineage (NCBI taxonomy): Bacteria > Bacillati > Bacillota > Bacilli > Lactobacillales > Enterococcaceae > Enterococcus > Candidatus Enterococcus lowellii. The sequence goes on from NZ_CP147251.1 coordinate 647,768, forward strand.
CCCGCCATTCGTCGAAAAGCCTTACGTCATTGGAAAAGTCCAGTGGCATTAAAACAAGCGGGTCCGTATTTAGACATTGTAAAAAAACCACATGATGCCCATGCTTGGCAGCAAATTCCTAAAGTGCAACGTCCTGAAGTGTATCAGTCATATTGCCACTACTGTCAAAAAAAGAAAATCCAGTCAGGTTTTATGAAATATCATAAGAAAAAAATATAACACACGACAAAAACACCCGAACGGTCTGTAAAGAGAGCGTTCGGGTGTTTTATAAGCAAGACTAATTTGAAGCTTCAAGTACTTTAATAAACTCACGCATATAGTCTGGTAAATCAGGTGGTCTTCTACTTGAAACGATGTGTCCGTCTGTAATTGCAGGAGTATCAACCCAAGTAGCGCCTGCATTTGTCATATCGTCTTTGATACCTGGTGTACTTGTGACAGTTTTTCCTTGTAAAATGTTGGCAGAAATTAATACCCAACCAGCATGGCAAATTTGACCAATTGGTTTTTTGTGCTCATCCATATATTGAACGAACTGAATTACCTCAGGGAAGCGACGTAATTTATCAGGCGCCCAACCTCCGGGTACCAAAATGGCATCGTAATCTTCTGGGTTCACCTCATCAAAGGCATAATCAGATTCAGCGGGTACGCCGTATTTACCGATATACGTTTTCTTTGCTTCTTGTCCGACTAAATCAACTTGTGCACCTTCTTCACGTAAACGATGAACAGGGTACCATAGCTCTAAATCTTCGAAATCGCCATCAATTAAAGCAATAACTTTTTTGTTTTCTAAGCGCAAAACTATCCCTCCATTTCTTATTTGTTATATAGTCAGTGTAACAGAGTCAATCATAAATGACGATTGAAAAGATTAGCTTATTATGATGAATTTTTGGAAAATTCATACTATACTAATAATTATTTGAGTGAAAAAAAGGAGAATGTGTATGTCAGCTATTATAGGTGTAATGCCATTATATGATTCAGAAAAAGAAAGTATTTGGATGCTGCCCAATTATTTAGAATTAATTGAGAAAAATGGTGGCATTCCGCTGATTTTACCATTGACAAATAAGCAAGAGACCTTGGATTATTTCCTTCAAACTTGCGATGGTTTTTTATTTACAGGTGGACAAGACGTCTCACCTACTCTTTATGGAGAAGCAATGCGGGAGACTTGTGGAGAAAGTTGTGTATTACGTGATGAAATGGAAACCTATTGTTTACAGCAGGCACTCGCATTAGATAAACCGATATTAGGTATTTGTCGAGGCTTGCAGTTGTTGAATGTTGTATTGGGTGGCACACTTTATCAAGATTTACCAACAGAATCTTCGAGCGCGTGTCAGCATCAAATGATTGCTCCTTATAATCGCGCTCAACATAAGGTAACGATTCTACCAGATAGCTTATTGTTTACGATTTTAGGAAAAACTCAAGTTGGAGTGAATAGTTATCATCATCAAGGAATTAAAAGATTAAGTCCCCAATTAAAAATTGCCGCAACGGCTAGTGATGGGTTGATTGAAGCCGTTTATATGTCAAATAAACGCTTTGTTTTAGCTGTTCAATGGCATCCGGAATTTTTTGAAGCAGTTACTAAGGAGAACCAACACTTGTTGCGCTATTTTCTTGGCCGATGTGTCAGAACTACGTAAAGGAGACGCGTATGATACATGAGAAGAAAAAAGGAATTTATAATCTGAAAAACTTTTTTAAAAGAGAATTTAGCCGTTACAGCATGCTGATTTTAATAACGTTTATTGGCATTTTAGTTACTTTGTTGTATCTCGAAAAACGAAGAGTTGATGCCGAATACAACAAAACAGTATCGGAAATTTTAAGAGTACGAACAGAAGGGGATGCCAAGCATATTGAACATGCAATTGAAAGAAATCAAAATTCATTGCACGCTGTCGAAGCGATGTATCAATTGCTAAAAACAGAAGGGAAAGTCTCCTCGCCAGAAGAATTTTTAAAATACCGCAACAATGATGATTCAGTTCGCCGGGTTGAATATGCCACAATGGCAATGATTTTAAAGGATGCTGAATCAATGTTAGGAGAACAAGAAAAACAAGAAATTCCGAGTCGATTTGCAGAAGGTGAAATTGTCGTTAGCACCATTCATTATGATGAAAAACTAGCGAATGATAGGATGACTATTTTGTTACCAATTGAAGAAGAGGGGAGTGTTATTGGAGCATTTTATTCTTATGTGAATGTGACTGATTTATTTTTAGAAATGTATAATATTGCGATGTACTCTAGCATTAAAAGTGTCATTTTAGCAGTAGATGATAAACTGATTTATAGCGATTACGATAAATATCAAGGCGAAAATTTACTTGATACGTTACAAACCTTGCGTCTAAATAAAACAGAAAGAGCCGAACTAAGGCAAATGATGCATGCAGATAAACTAACTAGCACAGTCATCGCACAAGCTGACAAAAATTACTATATCACTGCGGTACCGCTAAAGGTAAATGATTGGCAGCTCATCTCATTTGTACAAGATACAGATATTCTTTTAGGTTCAGAAAGTGTTTTTAATGATATGGTGCGCATCAGTAGTTTGACGCTGTTATTGACAGTCGGAGCCGCTTTGACAATCTATTTCCAGCTATTAGTAAATCGTGAGCGCTTGAAAAAAGAAACCAAACGTTTACAAGCTAGTCAGGACAAGCTACAACATGAGCAAAAAACAAAAAAGCAATGGGTCCAGCGTTGGGAGAAGTTATTCTCTGAAAGCAGTGTGCTCAATGTAATCATTAATGGTAAAACCTTGGAAATTGAAGATGTCAATCAATCAGTCATTGATGCATTTGGAGGAGTCAGAGAAAATTTTATCGGACAAAAGCCGAACAAATTTATCTTGCTGCCTACACAAGTTTTAGAAGAAAAATTTAGAAATATTGAGAAAAGTGAGTTGCTCTTTTTAGGCGCACCCCATCGCTTAATCGATGGAACGATTAAATATTTTGACTTATATGCTTCGATTATTTTTGAAAATGACACTAAGTTGATTCATGTTGTCTCTTTTGAAACGACAGACCGTGAAAGTTATCGTGAAGAATTATTTAAAGAAAAAGAATTTTTCAAAACGACCATTCAATCGATTGGCGATGGGGTGGTCGTTACGGATGAAAAAGGCAAGATTAAAAATATGAATCGCATTTCTGAAAAATTGACAGGTTGGACACGTGACGATGTTTATGGAAAAGATTTTTCTGAAATATTTGAACTACGAAATGAATTGAACGGAAAATTAATCGAAAATCCAATTAAACAAGTTTTGCAAACGGGAAAAAGCATCGAAATCAACCAAGCTGAACTAATCAACCGTGTGGGAAAAAGAATCCCAATTGCTGATAGTACGGCGCCAATTTATATGGATGATAATAATTTATCAGGAGTAGTGATGGTCTTTCGAGATGTGACAGAAGAGCGGCAAACGCAACGTGAAATTGAATATCTAAGTCGCCATGATGCGATGACGGGTTTGCACAATCGTTATTCTTTAGACAGAACTGTTACTACGTTAGAAGAGAAGCAACAAGCAACTTCGGTTATTATGATTGATGTGAATGGGTTGAAAATGACGAACGATGTTTTCGGGCATCATGTGGGCGATGAGTTGTTACGGCAAGCGAGTCGTTTGTGTGCGCAATATTGTGATGAGCAAGCTTCAGTCATTCGTTATGGTGGCGATGAATTTTTAATTATTTTACCGAATCAAGCGATTGAGGAAGCCGAAGCGATCATTCAAAATATTCAACAAACAGAAGTCATTGTCGAAGGGAGTAACTTGCCACTTAGTTTGTCTTTAGGTTGTGCGAGCGCATCAGGAGAGGTTGGCAGTATCCATGCGGCAATTCAAGAGGCTGAAAAAAATATGTATCAACAAAAACTACTGAATAGTAAGAGTTATCGAAATGGTATTATTAGTACCTTATTATCAACGATATATGAACGAAGCTCTGAGACAGAAACGCATTCGAAGCGTTTGGAGACCTATAGTACTGCCATAGCGCAAAAATTGGAATTATCTTCTAAAGACAAAGATGAATTAGCACTGCTGTCTCTCTTACATGATATTGGCAAAGTGGGGATTAATTTAGATATTTTAAACAAACCAGGTAAATTGACGGAAGAAGAATGGCAAGAAATGCGTAGACATACGGAGATTGGGTATCGTATTGCCCGTGAAACGCCGGCATTTCTGAGCTGATTCTTTCTCATCATGAGCGTTGGGATGGAACTGGCTACCCACATGGATTAAAAGGGGAAGAAATTCCGTTACCTTGTCGAATTATTAGTGTAGTCGATGCCTATGATGCGATGACGCACAATCGAGTCTATCGTTTGGCAATGAGTAAAAAAGAAGCCTTGACAGAAATTAGACGGAATAAAGGAACACAGTTTGATCCAATGATTGCTCAAATTTTTATTGATTTAGTTAACGTGGAGTAAAGGAGAGAGGAAATGATCGTAGAGTATGTCACTGATAAATTAATTACACCAAATGAAATTGCTGACTTACGTCAAGCAGTGGGCTGGAATCGCTTGGAGGAAGAACTCAATCGTCTTGATTTGGCTGATTTTTTGCGAATTGCTTGCTACGATGCGCAAAAATTAGTTGGGTTTCTTTCAGTAGTCAGCAATGGTGCAACGGATGCCTATATTCAAGATGTAATGGTCGCACCGGATTATCAAGGACAAGGAATTGGAAGCACCTTGATGACGATGGCCATTGCTAAGCTAAAAGAACAAAAAATATACATGATAAATGTTATTTATGATGACTCTTTACGCAACTATTATGAAAAATTTGGTTTTTATTCCGTGCTGGCAGGACAAATGGCGTGCCACTATACATGAAAAAAGGAGCTTGGGTAGAAGTACCCAAACTCTAGTTGCTTTTATTGAATTTTTGTTTGTGAAGAACGACGTGCAATAATTGGTAAAAGAGCGCCGATTAAAAGAAAAACAACTGGGGTTAAAAGATTTGAAGTCAATTGGAACCACCATGTTTTGGAGCTTAAATCCATCTCCATCTTAGGGACAATTCCTAAAATACAAGCAAAAGCAGTGAATAAGAAGCACCATAATCCAATGGCAAAACCAATTTTGGGATTTTTGACAAATTTGTATTCAGATTGATAATTTTTTGAAGCTTTATTTAACATCATATAAGCAAAGAACACCCATAAATAACGTAAGGGCATCACGACTGAATTTAAGTTGGTCATCCATTTTACAAGCTCTTGCATACTGCTAATACCGAAAATCGGTAGCAAGATTAAAATGCTCACTAAAATTCCTGTTAGTAAGTAACCATTTTTTAGGGTTCCTTTGGCCGTTTTCTTTCTTAACCAAGCGGGTACGTACATAGGGTCGGCATCCGCTAATAAAATTTTTAACGGTGCATCAATGGAGAAAGCTAACGCTGAAATTTGTCCAATAGTATTGGTTAGCGCATAAATAATCATTAACGTGTTTCCTACACCATAATACGCACCTAATTTTTGGAAAGCAGTATAGGCACCATTCGCCATTAAGTCAGCTGGAATATTGTTACTAGTAAACAACATCCCCATTGCAACGGAACCTAAAATCGCGCTTAAACCAACCATCGATGCTAAGAAAATCATTCCTTTTGGAAACTCTTTGGCTGGATTTTTAGTTTGATTGACATAAGGAGAAATTTTTTCTGCTCCTCCTACTGCGAAAACCAGCATGGAAATCGTTGTAAAATAAGAAAAATCAAATTTAGGAATATAAGAGCTTAGTTTGTTCATATCAGGTGTTGCAAATTCAATATTGGAATGAATAGCGGGTGCGCCGATTGCTAACAGGATGAATAAAATAGACATAATAAACATGGCTGTTCCAGCAAGTCCGCCAATTACTTTCAACGTTGATAAACCTTTAGTTGATAAGTAAAGAAAAGCAAGAAAAATAATTAAGCTAAGGATCGAAATAAGTTGCATAGGCATATCTGAAATAAATGTGCCATCACGTTTGACAGCCCAACCTAAAGCAATCAAGATGCCTTGTGGTTTTTGTGCTAAATAGGGAATATGGACGACCCAATATGTCCAAGCAGCATAAAAGGCTAACTTTTTGGTCGTGGTATTTTCAATCCATGAACTGACACCTCCGGGACTATCTTTGAAGGTTGATCCTAATTGTCCGACAATTAATGCATAGGGAATAAAGTAGAGAACGAGGATAATGATCCATGAAGTAACGACAGAAAGACCTTGTTGGGCATAGTTATTCACGACATTTCCTAATCCCCAAACCATACTAAAGGCAATCAGCCCTACGTTGGTCCATCGCAACTGTTTTGTGTTTGCTTCCATTTTTGAAAACTCCTTAAATAAAATTAGTCGTATTAAAATAACAAATAATAAAATCAAAATAATATTTAGTTGTTATTTTAGTACGAAGATTAATATCCTTTTCGATTATAGTCTTATCTGTACAGCCGTCAATATTTTTTAAGAAACACTCATTTTTCTTCTAATAAATGTAAAATAATAAGGAAAAACAAGTTATTTATTAATAACAAATTATTTGGTTATTATAATTTTGTTAAAAAAATATAATATTCCAAAAAAACAAAAAATATACAAAATTTACAGCTTGTTTACTGGATATTGATTACAACTTAATAATCCTTTGTTATTTTTGAGAGGTAATAGATAGAGGAGGAAATGTTCAATGAAAAAAAGTATGTTAGGAATGAGTTTACTTAGTTGTCTAGTCGTAGGAGGCGTTGTTTCTACAACTGTTTTAGCTAGTAGTAACAAAGAAAATGCCCCTACAGAAACGACGCAAGAACATCCTAAAAACATTATTTTTATGATTGGCGATGGTATGGGTGTTTCATATACATCTGCTTATCGCTATTTTAAAGAAGGAAATGAAAAAATTGCTCCCGATACAGTTTTTGATCGTTATTTAGTGGGACAACAAGCAACGCATCCAGAAGACCCAGAAGAAAATGTCACGGATTCGGCCGCAGCTGCAACCGCTATGTCAGCAGGTGTAAAAACCTACAATAATGCGATTGCTGTCGATAATGATTTATCAGATACACCGACTGTTCTAGAACGTGCCAAAGAATTAGGCAAGTCAACAGGATTGGTTGCAACTTCAGAAATTACCCATGCAACGCCGGCAGCTTTTGGCGCACACGATGAATCACGTAAAAATATGAAGGAAATAGCAGATGATTACTTTGATGATTTGACCAACAATCAGCACACCGTTGACGTTTTGTTGGGTGGTGGCTTAGATTATTTTAAACGTGAAGACCGTGATTTAGTAAAAGAATTTGAAAAAAGTGGATACAGCTACGTGACCAATAAAGATGAATTATTAAAAGATGATACTGAAAAGGTATTAGGATTGTTTGCACCAGAAGGCTTACCGAAAATGATTGATCGAAAACAAGAAACACCCTCATTAGCAGAGATGACCACGGCTGCGATTGAACGTTTGGGCCAAAACGATGAAGGATTCTTTCTAATGGTAGAAGGAAGTCAAATTGACTGGGCAGGTCATAGTAATGATGTAGTTGGCGCGATGAGTGAAATGCAAGATTTTGAGGCAGCTTTTGAAGCAGCGATTAAATTTGCTGAAAAAGACGGCAATACTTTAGTAGTGACAACTGCCGATCATTCAACAGGAGGTTTCTCTATTGGTGCCAATGATGAATATAATTGGTTAACTGAGCCACTTCATGCAGCAAAACGGACACCTGATTTCATGGCGAATGAAATTTTAAATGGAGCGTCTGCGAAAGAAGTCCTTGAAAAATATATTGACTTTGAACTAACCAAAGAAGAATTAGCAACGGTGACCAAAGCTGAAAAAAGCCAAGAGTTAGAAGAAATTGCCGTACCGATTCGCAAAATTTTCGATGCCCGTTCGAATACAGGTTGGACAACAGGCGGACATACAGGGGAAGATGTGAACGTCTATGCTTATGGTCCAAAATCAGAAGCATTTGCTGGACGGATTGATAATACCGATCAGGCAAAATTAATTTTCAATCTACTTGAGGGAAAAGACGGCAAAGCTAAAATTAACGACAAAGATATTCCGAAAAATTAAACATTCATCCAGATAAATGCTTGGAAAAACGAGGTTTGTTTTTCTAAGTGTTTTTTATGTCATTACAATTCTAGTTATCTAGGGTACTATTTTAGTAGAGAGAATTTGCGAGGAGGAGTGACATGCAAGAATTTATTTTTATTAATGGTCCAACTGGTGTGGGGAAAACGACGCTTGCTAAGAAATTGCATCAACATTATCAAGGCGTATACATTGAACAACATATGATTCCCGATTTCTACAATTATTTGAAAGATGCCGATGAAGCCGCGTTGCTGGAAGAAAAAGTTTGTTGGGAAGCAATGTTAGCAATGGTGGAACAATTTCATGATTTAGGGTTTAAACATATTATTATTTTAGACTATGATGATATTCGTGCAAGAGAAATTCCCAGTCGTTTTAAAGGAAAGGCGTTTATTTGTTTGAAATTAATTTCGAGCGATTTTGAACAAAATAAGCAACAAATGCTACATCGTGAACCACCAGGATTAACACATTTAGAAACTTTGATACGTGGAACTGAGAAAATTATGCAGCGTGCTTTATTACCCAATGAACGTGTGATTGATATTGCCGGTAAGACACCAGACATGGTTTTTGATGAAGCAGTTTCGTTGATTGATACGTATCAATCGCAAAAAGATTATACGTATCAACCACTTCCCGAAAATGACTTTGATTCTTGGGTTCAAATTAAGCGAAAACGAATGGATGAATCCTAATCACTTTGGTTCTGCGACAATTTCAAGTTTAAGCCGGTCGGGATCTTCAAAGTAAAACGCATAATGCGTAGGGCCACCAGCAAAAGGATATAGCTCAGCATAAAGTTCCTGGGTACCTCGCGCAAGCAATTTTTTTCGTAAATGATTGACTTGAGACGTGCTATTTACTTGAAAAGCTAAATGGTTTAAACCGATATTTTTTCTATGATAGCCATTATTCTTATAAGCTGCTGTTACTTGTACAAAAACAATATAAGTATCTTCAAATTTATAGCTAATGCCATTATCCCATTGCTGATAAATAGAATAATTTAATTCAGATAATAAAAAATCATAAAATTGCTGGGTTTCAGCTAAATCACGAACATATAATTCAATATGATGAATCATGCCATCACTCCTTTAACATTTAGTATAAAGAAAACAGTTTTGATTAGAAAGAAGGTATTCCGAATGAACGTAGAAATTATGCGCTTTAAAGTTCTCGCTGGACAGACGAAGCAAGTGGATGAATGGTTAGCTTTTCTTAATGAGAACATGCAAGAAGTTTTACTTACTTTAGAAAATGAAAAAATGTACGTCGAAACAATTTTTAGAGAAGTGCTGAATGGACAAGAATTTCTTTATTGGTATTCAATACAAGGCGAAGGGGGACAAGAAGTGGAAGAGTCCACACATTGGATTGATCAAAAACATTTAGAATATTGGAGAGCCTGTATTGATCCGGTGTTTAAACCAGTAAAATTGACCACTGAAGTAGTGATGATTCCTGATAAAATCAGGCAGCAAATGAATTGACTGGAGGAATAACATTGGAGTTTACAGAACTTTATTTACAAGCAAAAAAAGCGACGAATCCTAGAAAATTATCGAAAACTGCTCAATGCGGCACAGTAGGAGCTGCGTTATTAACCGACACAGGCAATGTGTATGTGGGAATCTGTATCGATACCGCTTGTTCGATGGGATTTTGTGCAGAACATGCGGCAGTTGCCTCAATGTTGTTGGCTGGAGAAAACCATATAAAAAAACTGATTGCGGTCAATCATCAAGGGGATATTTTATCTCCATGTGGTCGTTGTCGTGAATTTTTGAGTCAAATTAGTGAAAACAATCTAGATACAGAAGTAATGGTGGGCGATAACAAGGTGGTTTTGTTGAAAGAGCTATTGCCGTATGATTGGCGAAATTTGTAAAGCGATTTCTTGTCTTAAAAATTATAAATCGCTATACTATAATAAGTAGATAAAAGGAGGAATTACTATGTCAGAATATCAAATCCCGAAACTTTGGGAATGGAATCAAGAAGAAAAAAGCGTGTCTGGTAACCAACCAGTAGCAGGGAGCCGTTTTGAACAAAAACTTCCAGTTGGAGATAAACCGTTGCAAGTTTATTCATTAGGAACACCTAATGGGATGAAAGTCACAATTTTATTAGAGGAATTAAACGAAGCCGATGTGGCAGGTGCACAATACGATCTGTATAAAATTAACATTGGTGCAGGCGATCAATTCGGTAGCGATTTTGTTAAAATTAATCCTAACTCTAAAATTCCCGCGATGATGGATTATTCAGAGAATGAACCCATTCGTGTCTTTGAATCGGTGTCTATTTTGTTATACTTAGCAGAAAAATTTGGCAAATTTATGCCAACTACACTTGCTGAAAGAACAGAATTAATGAACTGGCTGTTTTGGCAAACGGGTGCAGCTCCATTTGTTGGCGGTGGTTTTGGTCACTTCTATCATTATGCGCCTTTCCCACAAGAGTATCCGATTGACCGTTATACGATGGAAACGAAACGTCAACTAGATTTATTAGATAAACACTTGGCAGATAATGCCTATATTAATGGAGATGAATACACCATCGCTGATATGGCAATTTGGCCTTGGTATGGTCGTTTAGTTCAAGGCGAACTATATGGCGATGCAGCTGAATTTTTACAGGCTGAAGAATACACTCATCTGAAAGCTTGGGCAGATAAAATTGCTAAACGTCCAGCTGTCAAACGCGCATTGGAAGCTGAATATAAAGAAATTAACTAAAAAAATAAGCAGAAAAACGTCACGTTTTTCTGCTTATTTTTTAATTGCATTCATCTAAAGGTTTTAAGTGTCTTTCAGAGATTTCTTTCACTTTATTTACACGACGAATATATTTTTCTTCTGTGAGGAAGTCCGTTGTCATCCAGACACGAACGATTTCTAACGCAATTGCTGAACCGATAATTTTTCCACCCAAACAAAGGACATTACTATCCGTATGTTCACGTGCTAACTGCGCACAAAACGGATCTTGGCATACAACCGCATCAATACCATAAATCCGATTGGCGATTAAGGCACTACCATAACCTACCCCATCAACAAAAATGCCACGTTCGCCTTTCCCTTCCGCCACAGCTAATGCTGCAGGATACACATAATCAGATAAATCTGCTGCCTCTTTCGTATATGGACCCATATCTTCAACCTCATGTCCCATGTTTTTCAATAAATCAATAATTTCCAATTTTAAATCAACACCTGCATGATCGCTTGCCATAATAATTTTCAAAAGAAAAACCTCCTTTTTTCTTTTAGAGTAACACGATGCTAGAAGAATGACTAGGTAAATTGAGAAGTGAAGTTTGGTATACTAGTTAAAGGGAGTGAGTGTCATGAAAATATATTTAATTCGCCATGGCGAACCAGATTATGGGCAAGTTACCGAGGCAAAATATAAAGGATTTGGACGGGATTTATCTCGATTAACTAGCGACGGCATACAGCAAGCACAAGCGATTGCTAATCATGCCATTTTTGATGAGAGTGAACTTTTATTAGTTTCACCATATACAAGGACTATGCAAACCGCACTAGAAATCACTCGATTCAAAGAAATTCCCGTCTGCGTGGAATTATTACTCCATGAATGGTTACCTGATAAAACCGGTTATAAATTTGAAAATCCAGAGCAAATGAAAGTAGCTTATCACGATTATTTAAAGGGAACAAAGACGTCTGATTTAGAATTTGAAACCAAAGAAGAAGTCTACCAACGTGTTGCCAGCGTCTTTCAGCACTATAAAAATGCAGGGTATACGTGCATTGCTTGCGTGACACATGCAGAAGTGATTAGAGTATTTACGAAAGTAGAACGAGTTAAATATTGCGGGATATATGAGATGGCATATTGAAATTTAAAGCAATTTCCAGTTGCTTTTATGTTTAGCAGATTTGCTATACAATACTATTAATAACCAATACGTGGAGACGATATGATGGAAATTAAAGAAATTTTACTTAAAATACGAACACAGCATAATCTATCGCAAAAAGAAATGGCAGACCGTTTAATGATTACGCGTCAAGCGGTTAGCCGTTGGGAAACTGGAGAGACCGTGCCAAATACTGAAACATTAAAAATTATTTCAAAGGAATTTGATGTTTCGATTAATACATTGCTGGGGTCTCCAAGAAAGTTGATTTGTCAGTGTTGTGGCATGCCTTTATATGAAGACGCTATTATTGGAAAAGACGCTGACGGTTATTTTAATGAGGAATATTGTAAATGGTGTTACAGCAAGGGAGAATTTGTCTACGATTCCATGCAGAATTTAATGGATTTTCTAGTACCAACTATGGCAACTCACTATCATTTAGAGGAGGCAGATGTGCAGGCATGGTTGGATGAATCATTACCCAAGCTTAATCATTGGCATTGATTAGCCAAAAAATTCAATGAAAGAGAGTGCTAAGATGAGTAGACCAACAACTAAAGTTGATTTAGTAACAGGATCTAATCAGAAATTTTCTGAATTAGAAAAATTACTACATTCTATGACAGAGCTAGAATTGGAGCGAACATTCAACTTTGATAAGGCATTTTTAGAAAAACAACAAGCAACGCATTGGCAACGTGATAAAAATTTGCGAGATGTTCTGATTCATTTGTATGAATGGCACCAACTGCTCCTCAACTGGGTGGCGAATAATAAACAAGGACAAGGCGTATCATTTTTACCTGAGCCTTATAATTGGCGAACATATCCGAAGATGAATATTGAATTTTTGGAGAAACATCAACAGACTTCTTACCATCATGCAAAAGAACTACTTGAACAAAGCCACGTAGATATCATGAAATTAATACATTCTTTTTCAAATGACGAATTGTTTGCTAAAGAAGCTTTAAAATGGACAGGTAATACTTCTCTAGGTAGCTATTGCGTTTCGGTAACTTCTAGTCATTACGATTGGGCAATTAAGAAAATCAAAAAACATATCCAAACATTACCTAATCAGACTTAAAAAATAATTAAAGGGCGAAAGCTATTCATAACTTTTTTACGAAATTCTCATTCTAAAAGGAAAACATTGGAGAGCCTCAATGAATATGTTAGCCTAGAAAAGAAAGAGGAGGAGAATAAATGAAAAAAATAAGAATAGTTGTATTTGGCTTTGCTACATTATTAATTTTGGCGGGGTGTCAACGTTCCGAAGTTTCAGAAGATGCGCAATCTGTAGAAACAACAGCTTCAACAAGTATTGAAGCAACTTCCCTTATTGAAGAATCTACCGCAACTACTGAATCTTCAGCCTCATCACAACAAAATGCCCTAGAAGAGTTTGAAGAAGCACCCATCATAGAGAAAACAATAGACGTATCAGATTTACAACTAAACATAGAAACAGATAATCCCAATAAAAGAGTACTCTTTTTTTCAACAGATACTGGACAAAAACGTTACAAAAGTGTATTTGTCAAACGAACAGAACGCCTAAAAATTATCGATTTATCTGATGAAGGTATTTTGTATAATCGAGAGATAAATTAACGATAGGTTGTATGATTCATAATGCTAGAAAAAAACTCTAGAAACCCTTAAATTCAAAGGTTTCTAGAGTTTTTTTATTATGCACTTTAAACTGAGTCTGTACAAGTGTATGATTAAATTAATCAAGTTTGGGAAAGGAAGTGGTCTCTTGAAAAGTGGATCTTCACCGATTATCTATGATTTTGAATATACAAAAGATGAAATATTGAATTTAGAAACAAAAATTTTAAATGAAGAGCATGAAAAATACCTTTTGCGTTATCCAACTGTGTATATTGTAAATGATCTAGAACAAAAAAATAATTACTCTATCTACATAGGAGAAACGACCAACATTAAACGTCGAACGTTGGAACATCTATCAAATGATTTACAGACAAGAGAGGATTGGCAAAAATTTGCTTCTTCCAAAAGTGCAAGGATGTTTGTTATTGGACATGATCATTTTAATAAATCTTTGACCTTAGATATTGAAAACAAACTAATGCAATATTTATCAAGTGTAGACGCTGTACAATATATACACAATCGTAGAACAAACCAGCAACAAGAATATTTTTCTTCTGATAAAATGGAAGAAATTTTCTCGAAAATTTGGCGGAAATTGCAGCAAAATAATAAAGAGCTTTTTCCTCTAGAACGTGTAATCCAAGATTCTGCTTTATTTAAAGCTTCTCCTTTTCATAAATTATCTAAAGAACAATTTGAAGCTAAAGATCAAATCATTTTAAAAATTGAAGAAGCATTGAATCGTAACAGAACTGGACAATTAATATTAGTTGGGGGAGAAGCAGGTTCAGGTAAGACGGTATTAATGAGTAGCTTATTTTATGATTTGTTTCAGTTAGCTGATGAAAAGAGTGACAATCTTATCTTAAAAGGCAGTTCACAGTATTTGCTTGTTAATCATGAACAACAATTAAAAGTTTATCAGCAAATAGCTGAAAAATTAGGTATTTCATCAAAACAATCAAATAAAGTTGGCAAACCGACCTCGTTTATTAATAAGTATTCTGAAGAAGAAAAAGCAGATGTTATTATTGTTGATGAAGCACATTTACTTTGGACACAAGGAAAACAGTCTTATCGAGGTCAAAATCAATTAAACGATTTGTTAGCACGTGCCAAAGTTGTAGTAGCTGTTTTTGACAATAATCAAGTTCTTTCAAGAGAACAGTATTGGGCTGAAGAGGAATTGGGCTATATTGTGAATCAAGCGAATCTTTATGGTAACTATATACATTTAGAAAATCAAATGCGAATAAATGGGAATGAACAAACTGTGGATTGGATTCGTCATTTAATAGACCAACAAGAGATAAAAAATATTCCAGAAGATGAAAATTATGAACTAAGAGTATTTGATTCTCCAGAAAAAATGTTTCAAGCAATTAAAAGAAAAGCAAAGAATCAAAGTTTCGGTATTTCACGTATGTTAGCGACGTTTGATTGGGAATATATCGATAAGAAAAAGCCTAATGATAGAGATTATTGGGATGTTTCGATTGGTGATTTTTCGTTACCATGGAATTTGCAATTACCACCATCTAAGAAATTAAAACGAAAAAATAGAAAACTAGCTTGGGCAGAGCAAGAACAGACTATTGGTGAGGTAGGTTCTACATTCACCATTCAAGGTTTTGATTTGAATTATGCAGGTGTCATCATTGGACCATCTGTTAAGTATCGTGATGGAAAAATTGTTTTTGATCGTTCCGCAAGCAAGAATAAAAAGGCAACACAACAAAGAACGCTAAAAGATGAAAAAATTTATTTATCCGATACATTACTTAAAAATGAATTGAACGTCCTATTAACGAGAGGAGTAAACGGTTTGTATTTGTATGCGGTAGATGAAGCGTTACAGGCAAAGTTAATGGAAGCAAAGAATGGAGCCGGAAAAATATGAAAGAATCAAGTTTGAAGAAAATTAATCAATTTCGCGATGACCGTAATTGGCGTCAATTTCATAATGAAAAAGACTTAGCGATTTCTATTTCACTGGAAGCCTCCGAATTATTAGAGCTTTTTCAATGGAAATCATCAGAAGAGGTCATAGATAGTAAAAGAGAACGAATCGAAGAGGAATTAGCAGATGTCTTAATTTATTCGTACATGCTAGCAGATAATTTAAATATGGATTTAGATGATATCATTGCTAAAAAATTAGAGAAGAATAATCAAAAGTATCCAGTAAATAAAAGCTTTGGAAGTAATTCAAAATATGATGAGTTGTAAAAAAATATAGAAAGAATTAAATGAGAGTGTATATTAAAAAATGGATAGGTTTCTATTATCTTTATAAATTAGAATCCTATCCATTGTTGTATGTGTTAGGTCGCATAGATAATATAAAAGTTTACAATAAATGTCAAACAGATTCTTAGTACACTAAAAGGGGGCATATCTATGAAGAGTGTCTTAAATGAAGACTTAATTTATGAAGTTCTTTCTGCTGTAGAAGAAATACCCAAGGGCTGTGTTGCTACATACGGGCAAATAGCTAGTTTGATTGGTAGAGACAAAAATGCCAGACTTGTCGGCAGAGTCCTTAGCATGGCTGAATATTATGGGAAATACCCTTGCCATCGGGTAGTGAATCATGCCGGCCGATTGGTTCCAGGATGGACTGAACAAGCCGAGTTACTACATAATGAAGGTGTTTTTTTGAAAGACACAGGGTATGTGGATTTGAAAAAATATCAATGGGAGTGTTGATTGGTAGATAGTTGAAGCAACGATTAAATTTGTTTTACGTCAAACACTTTATGAAATTCAACATAAAAATACTGTAATAGTTGAAAGTGTTGTGACTGATATTTTAGAGAACTATTTGTTTGAAGAGTTGATTACGGAAATAAAAGAAATTTTTAGAACTCGTAAAAGGGTTCTTTTTATTTTTGCCAACGTAAGAGAGAATGTATTGTTGGTATTTGTACGAGGAGCATTCAATTATAGATAGGAGAAAATGGAAAACTAAATGCCTGAAATATGGCGATAAATGGATTTTAAAAATGGTGCAAAAAAATTTCAGTCAAATAAAGATTCAGAGGATACCATATATGAGAAGACAGAAGCGCTCATTCCTATACTTTCTGAACTATTGCCTCATAAATCCATCTCTGCTTTTTTTGGTGGAGAAGAACTAATAGTTGTTTTCCAATCTAGGTGTCCTTCATTGATGGAATTATATGCTAAAAAAGGAATGACGATTCCTATGATTGGTTTGAAAAGTAAAAAAATAGAGCCAATCAAACAAAACAACGTTGTAACATTCCTGAAGGGATGATTCTACATGTTGGTTTAGGCAGTCAGTATAAAGCGATTGAGGTAGAAAAATGGCTTAACTATCTCTACTAAAATGTATCCAAGATGCTGACTCAAATCCATAAATAAAAGCTCAACTTAACCGTGTATCCTTTTTATAGTTAGAAGGATACACGGTTAAGTGAAGAAATCAATTGTTTTGTGTTAGCAAATAAAGTTTGTTTGTCCGTTTAGCTTGAATAGTAGGTATTAATTAAAATATTTTGATCATGATTACCAAATCCTTGACCGAATAAAGTAAGACCACCCTTGTTTTTTGCATCTTCTTCAATTTCAAAACGTAATTTCATTAAAGGATGATCGTGTAATTTTAGACTGTCAATCGTAACGGTGGAGTATTTTTCTCCATCGATGCCTGTATCTAATTTATTAATACGAATATGTTTTAACAAGCCGTATTGACTAAAATGATCGTTCCACCATCTTGGCGTATAGCGTCCGCGCGTATCAGAAAAATTTCCTGGTACAGTATATGTAGCTACTTTGATATCATTGATGAAAATTGAAATGTCACTAGGCCAAATATTATTTGAAATCGGAAATTCTGAAGCGATTTCAAAACTGATTTCAAGCATCTCAGGTACTTCGTTATCGCGAAGCAAATTAGGAATTTTGTATTCTACAAAACCTTCACTAAACCACAATAAGGCAGCATCCACACGATTTGTATCTAAGAAATATTTTGGTTCATCTGATTTTCCAACAATCTCTTTTACAGTTGCTAATCCGCAAGTTGGCTTAACTGAAAAATCTGTAAAGTGACCAATTTTTAAATCAGTAGAATGCAATTGAAATTCTGAGTAGACTTTTTTGGGAAATTTAATATGAATATTATCGACTTTTAGATAAACTATTTTTTTATTTCTATGTTCATTTATGCCGCGTTCTGAACCTAAGAGTCCACAATCTTCCATTTGTTGTATATGACGAGTGGTAATTGCTTTACTAATTTTTAAATAATCTGCAATGTCCCCGATGCTTTTTTTTTGATTTCCGAGAAACCGAATAATTTTTAATCTTGTTTCACTAGCTAAGGCTTGGAAAACTAGTCTAGATTCTTTACTCAAATCAAGTTCCATGTCAAAACCTCCGTTAACTTTTTAGTTTATATAAAAGGCACAATTGGATTATAACGAAAAAAGGTTTAACTGTAAAGTTGTTTTTGATTTTTAGCTACAAAACAATATTGACATCGCTTACACTAGGTGTTAATTTATATGTGGAATTAATAAATAAAAAACAAATTACTATTTAGTTAAAAATATATTATGTTGTCGTTAACTAAAAAGTAATAACAGGGGGACTGGAAATGCGTGTAAAAAAATTTGCAAGTATTGTTTTGATGGTAGGAGTATGTGTGAGTATACTTGCCGGATGCGGGAATTCATCAGATGATTCAAAATCATCAGGTTCATCAAAAGGCGGAAGTAATGAAATTGTTTTTTGGAATCCTTTTACTGGACCAGATGGATCAAATATCAAAGCGATGGTTGATGAGTATAATAAAACCAATCCAGAATTTAAAGTGAAAAATGTTTCTATGAAAGAAGGGGATATGTATACTAAAATCCCTACAGTTGTTAACTCTGGTAAAAATATACCAGACTTAAATATTATTCATGCTGAACGAATCAAGCAATACAAAGATAATGATATGCTACAAGCGTACGATGATGCTTTGACTGATTATCCAGAAATTAAAGCAGAAAACTATGTACCAGAGTCGTGGAATATTGGAGATCTTGATGGATCACGTTATTCAGTTCCACTTGATATTCATACATCAGGTACTTATTACAACAAGGAATTAGTTGAAAAGTATACTCCTAATGCTCTTGATGACAATATTATTACTTATGACGAAATTAAAGAAGCAGGAGAAAAAGCTCAAAAAGATGATGTTTCAGCTTTGGGTGTTACATGGATGAAACCAATTCTTCTTTCTTTATATAAACAACATGGTGGCGAATTAAGTTCAGATGGAATCGACCCAACACTTGATAATTCAGCGATGGAAGATTCTATTGCATTATGGAAAGAACTATATGATAGCGGAATCACTACAAAAGATGGAGAAGATCCTTATCAATTGTTTGTAGCTGGTAAAGTAATGTTTTATCCAGAAGGAATTTGGATGAGAAATGATGTAAATGAAGCGCAATTTGATTGGGGATTGACAAATGCACCACAAATTTCCGATGATTTAAGCAAAGCAGTCAACTGGTCTTCTTCACATCAATTTGTAATGTTCAAAAACGAAAATCGTTCAGACGAAAAAACCAAAGGAATTATGGATTTCTTAGAGTGGGTACGAACGAACTCACTAGAATGGGCAAAAGCAGGACAAAATCCAGCAACACTTGATTTGTTAAACAACGATGAATATTTAGAAATGCCACAATCGATGTTTATCAATGATCCAGCTATGCAAGAAACTTTAACAATCTTCGACTATAAATATAATGGTTATGTGTCTGAATATATGGATGCACATGCTTTAGATGTTATTTTTGGTAAAGCAGAAGTGAGTGATTTTGCTCCATCTATGCAAAAAGAAGTAGCAGATAAAGTTGCAAAAGATAATTCTAATAAATAAATCTACTCATGAGAGAGGAAGTTTTTTAGAGCTCCTCTCTCATATAAATGGGAAGGATTGAGAATACATGTCTCTATCACAAAAAAAGAAAAAAGGAAATCAAGCTCAAAGCAAAGTTTTTCCATGGCTGTTTATTGCGCCACACTTGGTTATTTTTTCAATATTTTTTTTGATTCCTGTTGTTTTTGGAATCTATATTTCGTTTACAGATTGGGATCTTGTTTCAAGTCCTAATTTTGTTGGATTGGCAAACTATCAAGAAATTTTTACTAATCAAGATTCTATTTTTTATACACAACTAAGAACTGGTTTAACAAATACATTTAAATTTGTTATTTTTGTTGTTCCATTTTGTATCATGGTCCCGTTATTAATTGCCGTAGCTTTGAATACAAAGCCTAAATTAGGGAAATTTTTTCAATCTCTTTTTTATATGCCAAGTTTATTTGCTATCTCTGCTGTAGTTATTATTTGGACATTGATGTTTAATGTTACTTACGGACCAGTCAATAAGTTGTTGGGTACCTCTATCCCATTAACAAGTACAATGCCTTATGCTTGGGTTACACTAGTTGTAGTAACCATTTGGTGGACAATCGGAGGAAATATGATTATTTATCAGGCTGCTTTAAATGGAATTCCTCAAGATTACTATGAAGCGGCAGATATTGATGGTGCTTCTTCGTTACAAAAATTCTTTAAAATTACTTTACCGTCTATAAAAGGACAAATTTTGTACACTCTGGTAGTGACAACAATTGCTCAATTTAATGTATATGGACAACCACTTATGCTAACAGGTGGCGGTCCAAGTGATGGTACTCGAGTTCTTTTAATGTACATCCAACAAAATGCATTTGGGTCTGGACAATCAATTGCAGGCATTGCTTCAGCAATGGCAATTGTTTTAGGAATTTGCATCATGATTGTATCAGCTATTCAATTTAAATTTTTGAGAACGAAAAATTAGGAGGGAAAACGATGAAAAAAAGACAAACATCAAAAATTGTTGCTTCTGTTTTCTTATTAGTAATGGCCGTAGTTTGGATCGTTCCCTTATTATATGGTATCTTTACATCCTTTAAGTCACAATCAGAGTTATTAAGAGAAGGTGCACGTTTATTACCTATTGATTGGGTATTAGCCAATTATCAAGAACTATTGATGGATAACACAAGTACACCTTTAGTTCGTTGGTTCTTCAATTCATTGTTTATTGCAACAATGAATACTTTATTAGTGTTATTTGTTGTTTCTTTATCTGCTTTTGCCTATAGTCGTTTGCAATTTAAAGGTAGAGATAAAATTTTTACTTTTTTATTGGCAACGATGATGTTTCCAGGTGTTGTAAACTTAATTCCGCTTTACAAAATTGTGGATATGCTTGGATGGGTTAATACGCCTTGGGCAATGATTGTTCCAGGGGCAGCTGGAGCAATGAATATCTTTTTAGTTAAACAATTTATGGACAATATTCCTAAAGATTATGATGAAGCAGCCCAAATAGATGGTGCTAGTGAACTAATAATTTTCCGGAAAATTATTTTACCTTTAATCAAACCAATTTTAACAGTTATCACTTTATTTACCTTTACTGGTTCATGGAATGATTTCTTATGGCCATCTATTATTTTTAACGATATCGAAAAAATGCCGATTACTTCCGGCTTACAATTATTACAAGGAATGTATCAATCGAAACCAACACTCTTGATGGCAGGTGCTTTGATTGCGATTATTCCAACATTTATTATTTATTTATTTGCACAAAAATATTTCTTAGAATCAATGTCATTATCAGGTGGCGTGAAAGGTTGATAAAGATTGAGTAGAAAACAAGAGCGTCTTTTAATTAAAATCATGGGAATTTGGCAAATTATTGATGGATTGATTACCATTATTTATTATGGAATTTTCCAAAGTGGAAGTGGTCTGCTTGGCTTGAAGCCAGCAGTATATCCTAGTGGGTATATGCTAATTATTACAGGATTTGGAAGTCTTTTGATGGCACTTGGAATCATTAATTTATTGTT
This sequence comes from Enterococcus sp. DIV2402, assembly GCF_017426705.2. NCBI lineage: Bacteria > Bacillati > Bacillota > Bacilli > Lactobacillales > Enterococcaceae > Enterococcus > Candidatus Enterococcus lowellii. Next base: position 669,408 of record NZ_CP147251.1, read on the forward strand.
AAGTAAACGTTATATTAAAGATAATCAAGTTCATTGGCAGGTTGGCTTTTTTCTACTCTTCGAATCAATTCTATCGTATATTATTTTAGATTTTGTAAGTGTTGCTATAGGAATGACAGCTACAATTATTTTATTAGCTAAAAATAAAAGTTTGAAAGTAAACTGAATAAGAGAGTAGGAGTTAAGCACATGGCAAGAAATGAATACCCAAGACCTCAATTTGAGCGTAAACAATGGATTAATTTAAATGGACAATGGAAATTTGCTTTTGATGATAAAAATGAAGGAATGACTGAAGGCTGGTTTGCAACTTCAGAACCGTATGACCAAACAATTGTAGTTCCTTATGTTTATCAAAGTAAAGAAAGTGGTATCGAAGACAGAACACCACATGATATTGTTTGGTATCAACGTGATTTTGAAGTTTCAGCAAAAGAAAATGAACGTATCTTACTTCATTTTGGGGCTGTGGATTATGAGTCAGATATCTATTTGAATGGTCAACACGTTTGTCACCATATTGGTGGACATACTTCTTTTGAAATGGACATTACACCATTTTTGAATCCTTCAGGACAACAACAGGTAAGTGTTCGAGCATTTGATTCCCATTGTGATGAAACAATTCCTCGTGGAAAACAATTTTGGGAAGATGAATCTGCAGGTATCTGGTATACAAATTCTACGGGTATTTGGCAGACAGTTTGGTGTGAGGTAGTGAATGAACAACATATCCAAAATGTTAAACTGACACCACATTTTGATGAAGGAAAGATCGAAATTGAAGCAGAAATTAGTCAATTTACTAATCAAAGTGCATTGGCTTATACTATTAATTTTAAAGATCAATTGATTGCAAGCGGACAAGTAAATTTGACTGCTAATAAAGTGATTTTTGAGGTTGAATTATATCAAGATCATATCTTTAGGCAAAACTACCATCATGAAGGATATTCATGGACACCAGAAACACCTAATTTGTTTGACCTTAAGTTAGAATTGAAAGAAGAAGAGCAAAGTAAGGATAGTGTAGCTTCTTATTTTGGTATGAGAAAAGTACATGCTATCGACGGAATGATCTTTTTAAATAATAAGCCGTACTATCAAAAACTAGTTTTGGATCAAGGATATTGGCCAACAGGATTATTAACAGCGCCTTCTGATGAAGACTTTATTAAAGATATTCAACTATCAAAAGAAATGGGCTTTAATGGCTGTCGTAAACATCAAAAGATGGAGGATCCACGTTTCTTATACTGGGCAGACAAACTTGGTTTCATTGTGTGGGGAGAGTGTGCAGCACCAGCTGTTTATACAAATAAAGCAGTTGAACGTTTGATGATTGAGTGGACAGATTCAATTAATCGTGACTACAATCACCCATCAATCATTACTTGGGTGCCAGTTAATGAAAGCTGGGGCGTTCCAAATATATCGTTTGATCGTCAACAACAACATTTCTCTCAAGCGATTTTCCATTACATTCATTCATTGGATACAACACGTTTAGTTATTTCTAATGATGGATGGGCAGCAACAGATACTGATATCGTCGCTATTCATAACTATGCTCATGGTCAAGAAAATGAGAAAGCAAAATATGAATACTTTAAAGAAAGCTTGCATAGTAAAGAAGCACTACTTCATAATCGATCAACTGCTTGGCCAATTTTTGCGGATGGTTTCTCTTATAAAGGACAACCAATCTTATTGACTGAGTTTGGAGGAATTGGTTTTGATGTTTCTGGACAACCAGGATGGGGCTATACTTCAGCGACGTCTAAAGAAGAGTTTCTATCTGAATATGGTCGAATTATGCATGCAGTGTACGCTTCTAAAGCGCTTTGGGGTTATTGTTATACTCAAATCACAGATGTGGAGCAAGAGATTAATGGCTTGTTGACTTATAATCGCCAACCTAAATGTGATTTAAGTAAAATTAAAGAAATTAATGATCAATTTCATGTTCGTACTGTAGAGTAAGAACGTGGAGAAGTATCTGTAGATTATTCTGAACAATGCATGCGGAAAAAAGTTAATCATTCAAGATGATTCATAACTTAACAACAGAGAAATTATCTACACAGCTTGTCTTATCGTTATATAGTCAAAGATACATGCTATTTTGTATAGAAAGGATGGTGGATGTGAAAAAAATTATAATTTGGGGCGGTCTCTTATTAACTGCTGGAATTTCTCTTTTCGTAGCGACTACTCTAGTTTTGTCAGGAAAAAATACAAATATCACTAACTCTAAAAATTGGACATTTTATCAGAGTGAAGGGGATAATGACGGATTTGTAAAGGAAGGAGTGATAACGTTGAACGACATTGAGAATAAAGCAATCTTGAAAAAAGAAGAATATGATGATTTTCAATTTGATTTAGAAGTAAAAGTCAGCAAATCAGAAAAACAAAAAGAAAATACTAATGCAGAAGCAGGAGTGTTGTTTCGTATCCAAAATCTTAAAGATAATGGCGATGGTTATGGTGGCTATTACTTTGGAATTGATGTCGAAAAACAACAGGTTGTTCTAGGTAAATCAAATACTGAAGAAGATTCTTGGATTGAAATTGCTACAAAGAAAATGTATTTTGAATATGATAATGTCTATAAATTAACCATAAAAGTAGTAGGAAATCATATTCAAGGCTTTGTAAATGAAACAGAGAATAGTTATCCTCAGATAGATATCATCAATGAAGATTACGTTAATGGCCAAATCGGTGTTTATAATCACTTCAGTCAAGCAATTTTTGACAAAATGTCAATTGTTTCATATCAGGAATCAGAGCATGAGGGAGCTACATACACTAATGCTCTCTTATCCGAAGTAGCAGATCCAGATATTTTATTTGTGGATGGGACGTATTATTTATATCCGACTACAGCCGGTAGAAATGTTGGTGGAATCAAAGTATTTACTTCCACAGATATGGTTAATTGGACAGACAAAGGCATGGCAATGAGTATGGGTGAAGATAACTGGGGAACAAATGGTTTCTGGGCACCGGATATGATTGAGCGTGATGGAAAATATTATATGTACTACACAGCAAATGAGCATCTTTGTGTAGCAGTTGCTGATTCACCATTGGGGCCTTTTAAGCAAATCAAAATCAGTCCGATACATGAAGATATCAATGAAATTGATGCACATGCCTTTAAAGATGATGATGGAAAATATTATTTGTACTTTGTTCGTTTTAATGAAGGAAATGTTATTTGGGGTGCTAAATTAAATGATGATATGATGTCAATTAATGAGAGTACACTTACAGAAATTTTAGTTCCTTCACAACCATGGGAATTAGATATGGCTAGTATTAATGAAGGTCCTTATATGTTAAAGAAAGATGGTATCTATTATTTAACTTACTCAGGTTCTCATTTTGAAAGCCCGATGTATGGAGCAGGGTATGCAACAAGCACTAACCCACTAGGACCATTTGAAAAATATGAACAAAATCCAATTATGCAATCTAATTCATTTGTTCCTGGAGCAGGACATCATGCAGTGGCAACGTCACCAGATGGCGAAGAAATGTTCATGATCTATCACCGACACGAATCAATTTGGAACACTGATCCCAGAGAATTTGCGATTGATCGTATGAGATTTACTGAAAATGAAAGGGGAGAGACAGTTCTAGAGGTTCATGGACCAACTGTTACACCACAACCAGTACCATCAGGAGCAGTGGATGTTGATAACTTTATCGGTTTTGCGTCAGAAGATTTAGTTGACAAAACGGTTAAAAAAGATCAAAAATCAACTGAATGGTCTTTACCTGAAGAGATTGGGATAATTACGTCAAAAAGTGTACCAGAAGAAAACGTGAAAGTTGCTGTTTATTGGCAACTGCCAGAAGACGTATCATCAGGAAAGATGGTTATTAAAGGTGAAGTTAGCTTACCTGAAGGAATAGAAAATTTAGGCAAGCTATCTTTGACACCAGAAATGACTATTACTGTAGAATAAGTGGTAGGGTAGTAAAGTGTTGTAATTAAATAAAAAATAGGAGTACTTAACTAAGTACTCCTAGATTTTTTACTTTTAAATTGAAAGAAAAGAGGACAAAGCAAGTGAATCAGGAAAAATTTGGTGTAACAAAAACAGGAGAAGCTGTTTTTTTATATACGTTTGAAAATGAAAATGGATTAAAAATGACCGTTAGTAATATCGGGGCCGTCTTAACCAATCTATGGGTTCCAGATAAAGAAGGCACAGTGAGAGATGTCGTTTTAGGCTTTGATACTGTTGAAGGATATGAGGCAAACGATGATTTGTATTTAGGTTCAACGATTGGCCGCAATGCGAATCGAATTGCAAATGCTTGTTTTGAATTAGATGGAGTAGTGTATCAATTGGCTAAAAATGATGGAGAAAACAATCTGCATAGTGGAAAAGCTGGGTATCAATTAAGAGTTTGGGATGTTAAAACAGTAGATGAAATCAATAATAAGATTACATTTAGCCTGATTAGTCCAGATGGCGATCAAGGCTATCCAGGGGAGTTGACTTTAGATGTGAGCTACCAATTAACAGAAAATTCAATAGTGATTACGTATCAAGGAAGTTCTTCTAAGGATACAATATTGAATCCAACCAATCATAGTTATTTTAATTTGAATGGACACAATAGCGGAACAATTATAAATCATCGTCTGCAGTTACAGGCGAGCCACTTTACACCAATGAAAGACAGCCAAGCAATTCCGACAGGTGAAATTCTTTCAGTTGAACAGACCCCAATGGACTTTAGAGTAGAAAAAACAATTGGAGAAGAGATTGATCAAGCATATAGTCAACTCGTTTATGCGAAAGGATACGATCATAATTTTGTGTTAGATAATCTTACGAAAGACTTTGCTCGCTTGACAGGAGATCAAAGTGGGATTGTGATGGAAGCAACGACAAATCTACCAGGAGTCCAATTTTACACAGGCAACTTTATGTCACATACTTTAGGCAAAGAAGCAGCGGTTTATCGTTTCCGAGAAGGCCTTTGTTTAGAAACGCAATATTTCCCTAATGCAGTCAATGAATCACAATTTAAAACACCTTTGTTGAAAAAAGAGGAAGTAGTAAATTATCAAACAAGATATACGTTTAAAATTGACAAATAAAAAGAAAAAGCAAGCGTGAAAAATCAGAATATAATCGCATTTGTCACAAATAGATTCTGAATAAATGAAATCAGAAGGGCTTTAGTAATGAAAATGCATAAACTCAGATTGAATTATTGTAAATTTCAAAAAACACCATAGAACATCACGTTTTTTGGTTGTGTTACAAAGTTTCTCAGTCTCTCTTTTTACGCTATAATTGGCATCCAAACTAGCGCTAATGGGAGGACAAAATCATGAATAACCATTTCAAAGAGAAATAATATGACTATCGGTTCTGTTATTTTAAGGATAAGAACAACACCCTTATTAGGGGATTATCAGAACATCATTTTTAATCCATAATTAGTTTTTGAATGAAGATAAAACTTTAGATTCATTCAAAAATAACGAGGTCAAGAATCTACTGCATAGTACATGAATTACTAGTGCAAGTTGTTAGCCAATCTTTGTATTGGAGCTTAAATATTTTTATATATCGAATACTGGCATTTTTTACAGTTTAAATTATCTGAAAATTCTTTGTATACAATTCCCTCATATTCGAAACCACTTTTTTTTAATACTCGCCCAGACTGTGGATTCATTGGATCATGAAATCCTTCTATTTTTTTTACAACCGTATTCTCAAATAGATATGTAACAACTGCTGTAAGTGCTTCTGTCGTATACCCGTTAGACCACCACTGTTCACCAATTACATACCCAATTTCCATGATATTTTCTTCTTTATTGTAGTGTGTAACTGTGATAGATCCAATCAATGTCTTGCTAACAGAAAGTTCGATACCCCAGTCAAAAAAATTAGGATCAGAATATTTTAGCAATCTTTTGGAGATGCTTTTTTCGACTGAAGCAATATTTGAATGTGGTGCCCAAGTAAGGAAATGAGTTACTTTTTTATTTGAAGCCCAGTTATTATACATCTGAATAGCGTCATTCAATTCAAATTTCCTTAAAATCAATCTTTCTGTAATTATGGTATGTGTTCCCATACTTATACCTCCTATAAGCCTAAAATATTCCAATCAATTAAACAAAGAAAATAAAAAAATCCCCGCTAAGAATTTTCTTTGCGGGAATCTATTTTATTTTTGATTGATAGTTATCTTTTTACACTAACTGAAAAGCTGTTAAAGTAAGATATATCGTTCAATTTATGTTTATGAATTATTCCCACTCCACTGTTGAAGGTGGTTTGCTCGTAATATCATACACGATGCGGTTTACGTGTGCGACTTCGTTTACGATACGGACAGAGATTTTTTGCAAGACATCCCAAGGGACACGAGCAAAGTCAGCGGTCATCCCATCGATTGACGTTACGGCACGGATACCAACTGTGTAGTCGTAGGTACGGCCATCGCCCATTACACCAACTGAACGGATACCTGGTAAGACTGTGAAGTATTGCCAGATGTCACGGTCTAAGCCGGCTGCGGCAATTTCTTCACGCAAGATAGCGTCCGAGTCACGTACGATTTCTAATTTTTCTTCCGTGATTTCGCCCAATACACGGATACCTAAACCAGGACCTGGGAATGGTTGGCGCCATACGATAGAGTCTGGCATACCTAATTCAGTACCTAATGCACGAACTTCGTCTTTAAATAATGTATCAAGAGGTTCAATTAAAGCAAATTGCATGTCTTCTGGTAATCCACCTACATTATGGTGAGATTTAATTGTTTGTGCTGTTTCAGTACCAGATTCAATGATGTCTGTATACAACGTACCTTGTGCTAAGAAAGCAACACTGCCGTCGCTGGCAATTTTTGTTGCTTCGTCGTCAAAGACGTACACAAATTCGTTACCAATGATTTTACGTTTTTCTTCTGGATCAGAAACGCCAGCTAATTTTGATAAGAAACGATCATGTGCATCGACTTTTACGATGTTTAAGCCAAATTTGCCACCTAACATTTCCATGACTTGTTCTGCTTCGCCTTTACGCAATAACCCGTGGTCAACAAAGATACAAGTTAATTGGTCGCCGATAGCTTTTTGAAGTAATACACCCACAACAGAAGAATCAACACCGCCAGATAAACCTAGCAATACTTTTTTATCGCCAACAGTTTGACGGATTTCTTCAATTTTCATATCGATGAAGTTTTCCATGCTCCAGTCGCCTGTACATTGACAAACATCTAATGCAAAGTGTTTTAGTAAATCATTGCCGTATTCAGAATGACGGACTTCTGGATGAAATTGCACGCCGTACATTTGGCGTTCGCTATTTTGGATTGAAGCGATTGGGCAATCTTTACTTGTTGCCACTGTTTCAAAGCCTGCAGGTGCTTGTGTTACTAAGTCACCATGACTCATCCAAACGGTTTGTTTTTCAGGAGTGCTAGCGAATAAATGAGCAGCATCATCAATAATTTCTAATTCTGCTTTTCCGTATTCTTTATTTTTGCTGGTTCAACTTTACCGCCTAATTTGTAGGTGATTAGTTGCATTCCATAGCAAATACCTAATACTGGAATCCCTAACTCAAAAATTTCTTCATCAATACCAAAAGAACCTTCGTCGTAGACACTATTTGGTCCACCTGATAAGATGATTCCTTTTGGATTGATTGCTTTCACTTCTTCAGCAGTGATACGATGGCTCAATAATTCAGAAAAGACACCGAATTCGCGGATACGACGTGTAATCAGTTGGTTATACTGACTGCCGTAATCCAAGACGATAATCTTTTCAACGTTTGGCAAGTTGTCAACGTTTGTCACTATAAATTACCTCTATTCTATTTGATTTATGAAAAATAAATTTTCAAACTAAAATGAACTGCCTTTATGATAAATGAGGCGTATGAAATTTGCAAAAACAACGGATTGATTTTCAATATTTTCTTAAAAAGACTTGGTCAATCTGATGGTTTGCGGTTTTATGAAGAATGATATCGGCACGACTACGCGTCGGTAAAATATATTCTGTTAAGTTTTTGAGATTGACATTTTTCCAAACCGACTGTGCCATTTTCAAAGCATCCTGTCGATCACCAATCGCGAACTTGTAATAATAATTATTTGGTTCTTGAAAAGCAGTGTCTAAGAGTGATTCGAAACGTTCTAAGTACCACGTTTCGATTAATTTTGGCGCAGCGTCCACAAAAATTGAAAAGTCAAAGAAGTCACTGACATAAATCTGTTGATTTGCGGGTAACTGCAAGACATTAATTCCTTCAACAATCAGAATATCTGGTTGCGAAATCGTTTCAAATTCACCCTCTACAATATCATATACTTGATGAGAGTAAGTGGGAATTTGTAAATTATTTTCTCCCGATTTTACACTATTTAAAAATTGAATCAAACGCTCCATATCATAACTTTCAGGGAACCCTTTGCGCTCCATCAAGCCACGTTCAGACAAGATACGATTAGGATACAAGAAACCATCTGTTGTGATTAATTGAACGCTGTGTCGTGGAAATAAACGGGCTAATAATGTTTGCACCAAACGTGCGGTCGTGCTTTTTCCTACCGCAACGCTCCCAGCAATACCAATAATAAATGGCGGAACTTTGACATAGCGATGTAAAAAAAGTCCCTTACTTAACGTCAACGACTCAAATTCTTTCATATATAGATGAATCATGTGGCATAAAGGAATATAAACATCTTCTACATCTTGCATGGAGATGCGGTCATTTAAACTTTTGATATTATCTAATTCTTCTTGCGTTAAGGGCATATGTTCTCTAGTATAAAAACCTTGCCATTCTTCACGAGGAATTTGATAGTAATTCATCTGTTCCTTCATCAGAAACCTCCTTCAATCACTCGAAAATAGTGTAACATAAAAAGAGAAGGTCTTACAGAAGAAGTCATGAAAAAGAAAAAATTCTCTTGCAGAAAAGAAAAGATAGTTTACAAGAAAGATTTTTTCGGTATGATGGAAGAAAACAGACGATAAAAGAGGGAAAACATGAGTAATCATTATTATAGTCAAAAACCAGATACGGCACATGATTTTGAAGAATGGTATTTTGAATTAAAAGGAAAAAAATTTCATTTTGTAACGGACAGTGGTGTTTTTTCCAGAGATACCGTTGACTATGGTTCACGTGTATTAATTGATGCATTTGAATGGGATGAATTGCCAGAGGGATCTATTTTAGATTTAGGCTGTGGCTATGGACCCATTGGCTTGTCTTTGGCGTATGCCAGTGGACGCCTAGTTGAAATGGTTGACGTAAATGAACGGGCAGTTGAGTTAGCACAACGCAATGCAACGCGTAATCATATTGAGACTGTTGACATTCATACGTCATATATCTATGAAACATTACATCATGAAAAATATGCTGCCATTTTAAGCAATCCACCAATTCGTGCGGGCAAACAAGTCGTTCATGAAATTCTAACCGAAGCCCATCCTCGTTTGCATATGGGCGGAACGTTAACAATTGTGATTCAGAAGAAACAAGGCGCGCCAAGTGCACAAAAGAAAATGGAAGATACCTTTGGCAATGCTACGATTATCAAAAAAGATAAAGGTTATTACATTATTCAAAGTGTGAAAGAAGAGTAAAAAATATAACGGCAATCGCAATTGATTGTCGTTTTTTTTTGAAAATTTTGCTAAACTGAGCTTGAGAATATGAATGAAAGGAGTAGAACATGAAGCTAACGATTCGACAAATTGCAGAAATGGCGGGTGTTTCGGTTACCACTGTCTCACAAATCTTGAATAACAAAGGAAGTCGCTTTAGTGACGCTACGCGAAAAAAAGTCTTAGATATTGTGAATGAACATCAATACAAACCAGATTTTTTTGCTTCGAATTTAATCACACGTCACTCCAAAACGATAGGCATGATTGTTCCTGATGTCACGGATTTTTTCTTTTCAAAAATTGTAGAAGGCGCTGAAAGCTATATGAATCCCTTAGGCTACATGCTAATTTTGTGCAATTCGCATCACAGTTTGGAAAAGGAACAACAACTGTTAAAACAATTAGCACATCGCGCAGTAGATGGTATTCTCTTAGCAACACCAAATCAATTACCAGAAGAAGTTGGCGTGCAACATTCTTTTTATAATAAGATGCCCATGATTTTGATTGATCGTGGAATTAACCAACGTGAAGCTGGCCGTTTGATTGTAAAAGAATACGAAGGTGCGTATCAAGCTGTTAATTATTTGATTTCGCAAGGCCATCGTAATATCGGTTTATTGAAAGAAAAGACGGGCTATTATCAGTTAGAAGAACGTTATAATGGTTATCGCCATGCGTTGAAGGATGCTGAGATCATGTTTAAACGTCAATGGGTTGTGGATGGCGAATTAACGGTTGCAGGTGGTTACTTAGCCGCGAAGGAATTACTACGTTCAAAAGATATCACGGCCATTTTCTGTGGCAATGATGCAATGGCGATTGGCTGTTATCAAGCAATTTATGAACAAGGAAAAAAGGTGCCTGACGATATTTCGGTAGTCGGTTTCGATGGTTTGAAGCTATCGGCATACACGACACCACCGTTAACTACTGTGATGCAACCAACCTTTGAGATTGGGTTTACAGCAGCGAAATTCTTGGTGGATGCAATTGAGTTTCCAGAAAGACGAATTCCTAATAAAATTTTTGATACAAAATTAATAATTCGTGAGAGCGTGAAGGATATTTCAAGCGTAAACTAAAGGAAAAAGAAAAGGCTTAAGTTTACGTTTGACAATTCATTTGTAGTCATGTATTCTTGTTTTTGAAAAGGGTTTCAAAAAATGTTAGTATCAAGTAAAACAGTTTACTAAAGTGTTTTACCTGATGAAAAAGTATTGTATAATAGATGAGATGCAGGAAGTGAGGTTCAAGTCTATGCGAATGGTGGATTTGATAGAAAAAAAACGCGATGGGGGCACATTGTCAGAAGAAGAGATTCAATATATTGTGACTGAATATACCGAGAATCGAATACCTGACTACCAAGTGAGTGCCTTGCTCATGGCGATTTTTTATGAGGACATGACGGATGAAGAGATTACGGCATTGACGTTAGCCATGGCTAATTCCGGTGAAGTAATTGACTTGTCATCAATTGATGGTATTAAAGTGGACAAACATTCAACAGGTGGCGTTGGAGACACTACGACGTTAATCTTAGCACCGCTTGTTGCAAGTGTAGGCGTGCCAGTAGCAAAAATGTCTGGACGTGGATTAGGTTATACAGGAGGCACCTTGGATAAATTGGAAGCAATTCCAGGTTTCCAAATTGAATTATCAGAAGAACGATTTATTGAACTCGTCAACGAAAGCCAAGTGGCGGTCATCGGACAATCTGGTAATTTAGCACCTGCAGATAAGAAGTTATATGCGTTACGTGATGTGACTGCTACAGTAAATTCGATTCCGTTAATTGCAAGTTCGATTATGAGTAAAAAGATTGCGGCAGGTGCTGACGCAATTGTTTTAGATGTAACAACTGGTGATGGTGCCTTTATGAAAAACTTAGATGACGCACGTCGCTTAGCACACACAATGGTTCGCATTGGAAAATTAGCCAATCGTCAGACGATGGCTGTGATTTCTGATATGTCACAACCTTTGGGAGAAGCCATTGGTAATAGTTTAGAAGTAGTTGAGGCAATCGAAACGCTGCAAGGAAAAGGTCCAGAAGATTTAGTGGAAATGTGTTATGCCTTAGGAAGCCAAATGGTTGTTTTAGCGAAAAAAGCTGAAACGTTGGCAGAAGCTCGTCAATTATTAGAAAAAGCTTTGGATTCTGGTGCTGCGTTAGAAAAATTCAAAGAGATGATTCACAATCAAGGTGGCGATGTATCAGTTATTGATAAACCAGAACGTTTATTAACAGCAAAATATGAAATTGCTTTCCCAGCGAAGAAAACCGGGGTAGTCACTAAATTAGTTGCTAATGAGTTAGGGATTGCAGCAATGATGTTAGGTGCTGGTCGTCGGACAAAAGAAGATGCAATTGATTATGCGGTTGGTTTAAAACTGCATAAAAAAGTTGGCGAAGAAATTCAAGAAGGCGAAGCATTGTTAACAATTTATAGTAACACCGAAGATATTGAAGAAGTAACAGCATTATTAGAGCAATATATTGAAATTGGTGAAACCGGAGAAGAACCTCCGTTAATTCATGAAATTATTACAGAATAGGACGTGTAAAAAGATGGAATTAAACCGAATGATGGACCACACTATCTTAAAAGCAGATACTCCAAAATCAGAAGTATTACGCATTATTGAAGAAGCGAAAAAATATCATTTTTATTCTGTTTGTGTGAATCCAGTATGGGTTTCATTAGCAGCAGAGGAATTAAAAGGCGAACCTGTTTCTGTTTGCACAGTTATTGGCTTTCCATTAGGAGCATCGACTACCGCAACCAAAGTTTTTGAAACAGAAGATGCGATTAAAAATGGCGCTGATGAAGTCGATATGGTTATCTCTGTCGGTCAATTAAAATCAGGAGATTACGAAGCGGTACAAAATGATATTGCTGGCGTAGTTACTGCTGCAAAAGATCGTGCGTTAGTGAAAGTTATTCTTGAAACATGTCTTTTAACAGATGAAGAGATTGTCAGAGCTTGTGAATTAGCTAAAGCAGCAGGAGCAGATTTTGTTAAAACATCTACCGGCTTTTCGACTGGTGGAGCGGATGTGAATGATGTTCGTTTAATGCGTGAAACAGTGGGACCAGAAATGGGTGTCAAAGCTTCAGGCGGTATCCACAACGAAGCGCAAGCCTTAGCAATGGTAGAAGCGGGCGCAAGCCGTCTGGGAACAAGTGCTAGTGTGGCAATTATTTCAGGAGCAAATGGCACAGGCTATTAAGAGGTGGCAAATGAAAGCAAAAGAAGATTGGATTCAAACGGCCATCGATGCGTTAGATAAAGCGTATGTACCGTATTCACACTTTCCAGTGGGTGCCTGCTTAGTCACAAAAGATGGGAAAGTTTATCAAGGGCTAAACATTGAAAATGCGTCGTATGGATTAAGCAACTGTGCGGAACGGACAGCAATTTTTAAAGCTATTTCTGAAGGTGAACGAGAATTTCAACATTTAGTGGTAGCCGGACATACACCAGAACCAATTGCACCATGTGGCGCTTGTCGTCAAGTAATTGCTGAGTTTTGCCAATCGGATATGCCCGTAACGTTGGTCGGTGATGATGGTGTAACCAAAGAAACAACTGTGGGAGAGTTATTACCGTATTCTTTCACGAACAAAGATTTATAAGAATTAACAGTCAGTGACTGTTGAAAATAAAACTATTTTAGTAGGGGGCTTTATACAGATGAAAAAAGCAAAATTATTTAGTTTTGGTGCTGTAGCAATGGCGAGCGCTTTGTTGTTAGGTGCATGTGGTAACGGAGGAAATAGTGCAGGTACAGATGGGTCTGACGGAGGGAATTCAGGAGACAAACCCGCAGCTACAATTGCGTTAATTACCGATACAGGTGGGGTAGATGACCGTTCATTTAACCAATCAGCTTGGGAAGGTTTCAAAGAGTGGGGCGATGAAAATGGTTTCTCTCGTGGTGCGAATGGCTACCAATATTTCCAATCTGCAAATGAATCTGATTATGTACCAAATATTGACCAAGCCTTAAATGCTGGTTTCAATACAATTTTTGGTATTGGTTATAAACTACAACCTGCGATTAAAGAACAAGCAGAATTAAACCCAGATACAAACTTTGTTATTGTCGATGAAGTTATTGATTTACCAAACGTTGCTTCAGCAACATTTAAAGATCATGAAGCTTCTTACTTAGCCGGAATCGCTGCTGCATACACAACAGAAACTGGAACAGTTGGTTTTATTGGTGGTGTTGAAGGGGAAGTTATCGACCGTTTTGAAGCTGGTTTTAATGCTGGTGTGGAAGCTGCTGCTAAAGAATTAAATAAAGAAGTCGAAGTGAAAAACCAATATGCTGGTGATTTTGCTGCGCCGGATAAAGGTCGTTCAATTGCACAAGGGATGTATGCACAAGGTGCAGATATTATCTTCCATGCGTCAGGTGGTACAGGAAACGGTGTCTTCCAAGAAGCAAAAGCTCGTAACGAATCTGGTGATGAAAAAGTTTGGGTAATCGGAGTAGACCGTGACCAAACAGCTGATGGTGATTACAAAAAAGATGGAAAAGATGAGAACTTTACATTAACTTCTACATTAAAAGGTGTGGGATCAGTATCAAAAGACTTGGCGCAAAAAGCACTTGAAGGTAACTTCCCTGGTGGAGAACATGAAGTGTATGGCTTGAAAGAAGATGGCGTGGGCTTAACAGAAGGTCAATTATCTGACGAAGCAAAAGCTGCTGTTGAGAAAGCGAAAGAACAAATTATTGCTGGTGAAATTGAAGTGCCAGAAAAACCTTAATTTTAAATTCATTCAGTCATTCTTTGTTTTATAAAACAAAGAATGACTGATGTTCAAGTCTACAGGGGGATATACAAAACAATGAGAAAAACAAAATTATTTAGTTTAAGTGCTTTAGCAATAGTCGGTGGCTTGTTATTAGGAGCTTGTGGTGATAACAAAACAGAAGCATCTGCGGATAAAGACAAACCAGCAGCAACAATCGCATTAATTACGAATGCTGGTGGTGTGGATGATCGTTCATTTAACCAAGCCGCTTGGGAAGGATTTGAAGCATGGGGAGAAGATAATGGTTTTTCTCGTGGAAATAATGGCTATCAATATTTCCAATCAAACAATGAAGCAGACTATGTACCAAATATTGATCAAGCCTTAAATGCTGGTTTCAATACTATTTTTGGAATTGGTTACCGTCTAGCACCAGCGATTGAAGAGCAAGCAACAGCGAATCCAGAGACGAATTTTGTCATGGTTGATGAAGTGATTGACTTACCTAATGTAGCATCGGTTACCTTTAAAGATCACGAAGCTGCCTATCTAGCAGGAGTTGCAGCAGCCTATACAACAAAAACAGATAAAGTTGGTTTTGTTGGTGGAATTAAAGGCGAAGTAATCGGTCGTTTTGAGGCTGGTTACAATGCTGGCGTAAAAGCAGCTGCAAAAGATTTAGGAAAAGAAATTACTGTTGAAAATCAATATGCTGGTGATTTTGATGCACCCGATCGTGGACGCTCAATTGCACAAGGGATGTATGGTCAAGGCGCGGATGTTATCTATCATGCCTCAGGTGGTACTGGAAGTGGGATTTTCCAAGAAGCTAAAGCACGTAACGAAGCAGGTAGTGATAAGGTTTGGGTCATTGGAGTAGATAGTGACCAATCAAGTGAAGGTGACTACCAAAAAGATGGGCAAACAGAAAATTTCACATTAACTTCAACGTTAAAAGGTGTAGGAACTGTTGCGCATGACTTGGCACAAAAAGCATTAGACGGTGAATTTCCTGGTGGCGAACATCAAGCGTATG
Source organism: Enterococcus sp. DIV2402 (assembly GCF_017426705.2). Taxonomy (NCBI): domain Bacteria; kingdom Bacillati; phylum Bacillota; class Bacilli; order Lactobacillales; family Enterococcaceae; genus Enterococcus; species Candidatus Enterococcus lowellii. The sequence goes on from NZ_CP147251.1 coordinate 684,917, forward strand.
GCTTGAAAGAAGATGGTGTTGACTTAACAGAAGGCAACTTATCGGATGAAGCAAAAACTGCGGTTGAACAAGCGAAGGAAAAAATTGTTTCTGGCGAAATTGACGTACCAGAAAAACCTTAAAAATCATGAAGAATCGATCATCGCCTTTAAACGTAGGGGGTGATTGTCTTCTGTTTTTTCTTTCAAAAGAGCTTTTTTTAGTAAAAAGTTCTTTTGAGAGAACAAACTCTCTAATTTTATTAGCGATTATTGATTGTTATTGTACCAGGTTACTTGAAAAGGGATGTGAGAATTGTGACAGAAGAAAAATTTGCCATAGAAATGCGCAATATCACCAAAAGTTTTGGAACGTTTAAAGCAAATGATCAAATCAATTTGCAGATTCGAAAAGGTGAAATTCATGCATTACTTGGCGAAAATGGGGCTGGAAAGTCCACGTTAATGAATGTCTTATCAGGTTTATTAGAGCCAACTTCTGGCGAAATCTTAATGAACGGGAATGTCGTGAGTATTTCTAGTCCGACAAAAGCCAATCAATTAGGAATCGGAATGGTTCATCAGCACTTTATGTTAGTCGATGCCTTTACGGTGACAGAAAATATTATTCTAGGAAATGAGCCTAGCCGTTTAGGGAAATTGGATCGTAAAAAAGCCCGTGAAGAAATTAAAAAAGTTTCTGAACAATATGGTTTATCCGTTGATCCAGATGCGTATATTCGAGATATTTCAGTTGGAATGCAGCAACGTGTAGAAATTCTAAAAACGTTGTACCGCGGGGCAGATATTTTAATCTTTGACGAACCTACTGCGGTATTAACTCCGCAAGAAATTGATGAGTTAATTGAAATTATGCGTGGGTTAGTTCGTGAAGGAAAATCAATCATCTTAATTACACATAAACTAGATGAAATTAAATCAGTTGCTGATCGCTGTACAGTTATTCGTCGAGGACAAGGAATTGGCACGGTCGATGTGAAAGATGTGTCTTCACAACAATTAGCTGACATGATGGTTGGGCGTTCTGTATCCTTTAAAACAGAGAAAAAACCTGCTGATCCACAAGAATTAGTATTATCAGTCCAAGGTTTAGTCGTTAAAGAAAATCGTGGCGTGGAAGCAGTTAAAAACTTAAATCTAGAAGTTCGCGCAGGTGAAGTCGTTGGGATCGCTGGGATTGATGGAAATGGTCAGTCAGAGCTAATTCAAGCCATCACCGGATTACGTAAAGTGGAAAGTGGTAAAGTCATTTTATCAGATAAAGATATTACCAATTTACGTCCACGTAAAATTACTGAATCGGGTTTAGGTCACGTACCAGAAGACCGTCACAAATATGGCTTGGTTTTAGATATGACTTTAGCTGAAAATATCGCTTTACAAACGTATTATCAAGAACCATTTAGCAAAATGGGTGTTTTGAATTATTCTGAAATTAATTATCATGCAGAAGATTTGATTAAAGAATTTGACGTCCGTACGGTAAACGAAGTCGTACCAGCCAAAGCATTATCTGGTGGGAATCAACAAAAAGCAATTATTGCACGCGAAATTACACGTGATCCTGATTTATTAATTGTAGCAAACCCGACACGTGGATTAGACGTTGGTGCGATTGAATTTATTCATAAACGTTTGATTGAACAACGCGATCGCTTTAAAGCAGTCTTGCTAATTAGTTTTGAATTAGAAGAAATCATGAATGTTTCAGATAAAATTGCCGTGATTCACGATGGTCAAATCGTGGGTGTGGTGAAACCAGAAGAAACAAGTGAGCAAGAATTAGGGCTACTGATGGCTGGCTATTCACTTGAAAAAGCAAGAGCAGAATTAGCGCAACAGGAGGTGGCAACAAATGAATGATCGCAATGAAAAAATTCGTAATTTATTAGTGCCAATTTTATCAGTTGTAATGGGCTTAGTTTTAGGCGCGATTATTATGGCTGCCTTTGGATATAATCCAATTGTCGGTTACCGTTCAATGTTAAATGCTGCATTAGGTACACAGCGTGGAATTGGTGAAACATTACGTCAAGCAACACCATTAATTTTTACAGCCTTAGGGTTTTCTGTGGCAAACTCAGCCGGCTTTTTCAACATCGGGTTATCTGGACAAGCATTATGTGGTTGGATTGTCAGCGTTTGGACAGCTTTAGCATTCCCAGATCTACCAAAAATGGTTTTATTACCATTATGCGTGATCTTAGGAGCAGCAGCAGGAGCAGTTGCAGCAGCTATTCCTGGTATCTTACGTGCATTCTTTGGCACAAGTGAAGTTATCGTAACGATCATGATGAACTATATTTTGTTATATACAAGTACCTTCTTATTACAAGATGTCATGCCAGAAAGTTTCCGTTCAAGCTTGGATTCAACAAATGCAATTACACAAAATGCAAGTTTACGTATTCCTTGGTTAACCCAGTTCTTTGGAGGTTCGCGTGTTAGTGGTGGATTGTTCCTTGCGTTGATTATGTTAGTTCTTGTATGGTTCCTAATGAAGAAAACAACGCTTGGTTTTGAAATTCGTTCTGTAGGTTTAAATCCATTTGCTTCAGAATATGCTGGGATGAGTAGTAAACGAACAATCATTTTATCAATGATTATTTCTGGTGGATTAGCTGGTTTAGGTGGGGTTGTGGAAGGTTTAGGAACTTATCAAAACTTCTTCGTACAAACAACTTCATTAGCAATCGGATTTGATGGAATGGCGGTTTCCTTATTAGGTGCTGGCTCTGCGATAGGTATTTTCTTATCAGCAATTTTATTCAGTATTTTGAAAATTGGTGGTTTAGGAATGCAAACAATTGCTGAAATTCCATTTGAAATTGTAAATGTATCGATTGCCTTGATTATTTTCTTTGTAGGTATTAACTTTGTTATTCGTTTAGCGATGGCGAAAATTTTACCAGATAAAAAACAAGAAGAAATCGTAAAAACAATTGAAACGGCACCAAATGATCAAAGTCAAGAAGGGGGCGAATTATAATGTCAACAGTAGGTTTAATTGCATTAATCTTAACATCTACCTTGGTTTATTCAACGCCTTTGATTTTGACTGCATTAGGTGGTACTTTTTCAGAGCGTAGTGGGATTGTCAATGTAGGTTTAGAAGGAATTATGGTTATGGGTGCGTTTAGTGCCGTCGTCTTTAACCTTTCAATGGCAGATCAGTTGGGTGCATGGACACCATGGGTCGCTATTTTAGTCGGTGGTGGTGTCGGCGTTCTTTTTTCACTATTACATGCAGTCGCAACGATTAGTTTTCGTGCAGACCATATTATTAGTGGTACGGTAGTTAACTTGATGGCTCCAGCGTTAGGAGTCTTCTTGATTAAAGTGCTTTATCAAAAAGGACAAACAGACAATATCAGTTACAACTTAGGATATTTCTCATTCCCGATTTTAAAAGATATCCCAATCATTGGGACGATTTTCTTTAAAAACACCTTTTTACCCGCTTATCTAGCTATTTTAGTTGCTGTATTAGCTTGGTACATTATTTATAAAACACGTTTTGGTTTGCGTTTGCGTTCAGTTGGGGAAAATCCTCAAGCAGCTGATACCTTAGGAATTAACGTGTACAAGTTCCGTTATGCTGGCGTATTAATTTCTGGTTTGTTAGGTGGTATGGGTGGCGCAATCTTTGCCCAATCAATCTCAGGAAACTTCTCAGCAGGAACAATTGTAGGGCAAGGGTTTATCTCAATGGCGGCCATGATTTTTGGTAAATGGAATCCACTTGGTGCAATGGGAGCAGCGTTATTCTTTGGTTTTGCCCAAAGTTTAAGTATTATTGGTGCTCAATTACCGGTGATTTCATCTATTCCTCCAGTCTTATTACAAATTGCGCCATATTTATTAACTGTAATTGTTTTAGTACTTTTCTTAGGAAAAGCATCTGGACCAAAAGCAGGCGGAAAGAATTATATCAAATCAAAATAACTTTTCATCAAGAAGGGTGGGGCGAAGGGCGTAAATGGCTTCGTTCTGCCCTTCTTGGTTAAAATAAATAGAAAAGTAGTATATGATAGAAATGAAATTAGTTTGAGGAAAGCAGGTTGAAAAAATGTTTAAACGAGTACATTTAATCGTGATGGATTCTGTTGGAATTGGCGAAGCGCCCGATGCAGACAAATTCAATGACAAAGGAGCCGATACTTTAGGTCATATTGCCAAAGAAGCTGGACTAACAATTCCGCACTTAGAGCAATTAGGTCTAGGAACCATTCGCCCTTTAGAAGGTGTCAAAAATGTTGAAGACCATCAAGGCTATGCAACAAAACTAGAAGAAATTTCAGTCGGTAAAGATACCATGACCGGTCATTGGGAAATTATGGGCTTAAATATTCAAAAACCATTCCGTGTATTTCCAGAAGGATTTCCAGAAGAATTATTAAAACAAATTGAAGATTTTTCTGGTCGCAAAATTGTGTGTAATTTACCTTATTCGGGTACTGCTGTTATCGATGACTACGGAAAACATCAAATGGAAACTGGCGATTTAATTGTCTATACATCTGCCGATCCAGTCTTGCAAATTGCAGCGCATGAAGAGATTATTCCATTAGAAGAGTTGTATCGTATTTGTGAATACACCCGTGAAATTACCAAAGATGAACCCTACATGATCGGCCGAATTATTGCACGTCCTTATCTAGGAGAACCAGGTAACTTCCAACGCACCAGTAATCGTCATGATTATGCGTTAGATCCATTTGGTAAGACTGTTTTAGATTCATTGAAAGATAATGACAAAGATGTCATTGCTGTTGGTAAAATTAATGACATTTTCAATGGTCAAGGAATTACGGAATTTGTTCGGACAAAAGACAACATGGATGGTGTGGATAAATTATTGGAAGTGATGCAAAAAGACTTTACAGGTTTAAGCTTTACCAACCTTGTAGACTTTGACGCATTGTATGGCCATCGTCGTGATGTGGAAGGCTACGCACGTGCTATTGAAGATTTCGATGGACGTATTCCAGAAATTTTAGATGCAATGGCAGAAGATGATTTGTTAATGATTACTGCTGACCATGGCAATGATCCAACTTTTGCGGGAACTGACCATACAAGAGAATATGTGCCATTGCTTGTATTTAGTAAAAAATTTGCTGGACAAGGAAAATTACCGCAAGGATTTTATGCAGATATTTCAGCTACAATTGCTGAGAATTTTGGCGTACCAGCCACTGAAAATGGCGAAAGTTTCTTAAACAACTTAAAATAGGAGTGACAATATGACAAAATTACAAGAACAATTAACAGAGACAACAGCTTTTCTTCAAGAAAAAGGGGTAAAAGATGTAGAATTTGGGTTGATTTTAGGATCAGGTTTAGGTGAACTAGCGGATGAAATTGAAGAAGCAGTTGTTATTCCGTATGCTGAAATTCCATATTTCCCAGTATCAACAGTTGTGGGTCATGCGGGACAATTAGTTTATGGTACGCTAGCTGGTAAAAAAGTCTTAGCGATGCAAGGACGTTTCCATTACTATGAAGGTCATTCAATGCAAACAGTGACTTATCCTGTACGTGTGATGGCAGCCTTAAAAGCTCATTCAATGATTGTAACGAATGCATGCGGCGGTGTGAATGAAACCTTTGAACCAGGTGATTTGATGTTAATTACAGATCACATCAATTACACAGGTGACAATCCATTAATCGGTGAAAATGCGGACGAAATGGGTCCACGTTTCCCTGATATGAGTAATGCGTATACACCAGCATACCGTGAGCTTGCCAAAGAAGTTGGTACGAAAAAAGGTCTACATCTAAAAGAAGGTGTTTACATGGGATGGTCAGGTCCAACTTATGAAACACCAGCTGAAATTCGGATGTCTCGTGTCATCGGTGCCGATGCTGTAGGAATGTCAACAGTACCAGAAGTGATTGTTGCGACACACAGTGGCTTAAAAGTTTTAGGTATTTCATGTATTACGAACTTAGCAGCCGGCATGCAAGCGACTTTAAATCATGCAGAAGTAGTGGAAACAACAGAACGTGTCAAAGCTGAATTTAAAGAATTAATCAAAGAAACATTAGCAGTTTTATAAAAAGGAGCGAAAAAAATGAGCGTTCATATCGAAGCAAAACCAGGTGAAATTGCTGATAAAATTTTACTTCCTGGTGATCCCTTACGTGCCAAATATATTGCAGAAACATTTTTAGAAGATCCGATTTGTTATAACAATGTACGTGGGATGTTAGGTTATACAGGTGTTTATAAAGGCGAACGTGTTTCTGTACAAGGAACAGGAATGGGAATGCCTTCCGCAACTATTTATGCACATGAGCTAATTAATTCCTACGATGTTAAAAAATTGATTCGTGTCGGAACTTGTGGAGCGATTTCCACAGATGTTCATGTACGTGATTTAGTGATTGCGCAAGGAGCAGTAACCAGTTCCTCAATTATTCAAAAAAACTTTAATCAATTCCATTTTGCACCGATTGCTGATTTTCAATTATTAAAAACGGCATATGAAATTGCACAAGAAAATGGCTTTACTACGCATGTCGGTAATATCTTATCTGAAGATAGTTTTTATAAAGATGATATGACTGAAACATTGAAATTAGCAGAACTAGGTGTGATGGGTGTTGAAATGGAAGCTGCAGCTTTGTATTATCTTGGAGCGAAATTCCATGTCCAAACCTTAGCTATCTGTACAGTTAGCGATCATATTATTACAGGTGAAGAAACAACACCAGAAGAGCGTCAAACCACATTTGATGATATGATTAAAGTTGGTTTAGAAACGGCTATTCATTAAATAAAAAAAGATTGAGGTGATTCACTTCAATCTTTTTTGCTTAATTGTTATTTAAACTATTGGAGGAATCGTGATGGAAAATTTTAATTTTCATGTAGAGACAGATATTCGCTTTGGCAAAGAACGTTTAGGAGAACTACCAGAAGTGTTACATTCTTTTGGTAAAAATGTTCTGTTGGTCTATGGTGGAGGAAGTGTTAAGAAAAATGGCTTGTATGAAAAAGTGATGAATACACTAGATGGTTATACAGTGATTGAATTAGCAGGGGTGGAACCGAACCCACGCATCGAAACTGTTACAAAAGGTGCGCAATTATGTAGAGAGCACCAAATTGATGTTATTTTAGCTGTTGGTGGGGGTTCGGTGATTGACTGTAGTAAAGCAATTGCAGCTGGAGCGTTTGTTGAAGGTGATTTGTGGGAAAATCTTGTATTGCAACGTCAATATAATGGACCAGCCATTCCGATTGTCACCATTTTAACTTTAGCAGCAACAGGTAGTGAGATGAATCGTGGTGGTGTCATTTCCAATATGCAAACGCAACAAAAGTTAGGAATGGGCGGCAAAAATCTTTTACCGAAAGTTTCTTTCTTAGATCCAACCAATACTTTTACAGTGAATGCGTATCAAACAGCTGCTGGTTCAGCGGATATTTTTAGTCATTTAATGGAAAATTATTTTAATGCAACTCCTGGAACAGATGTTCAAGACGGTGTTGCAGAAGGTTTGATGAAAACAGTTATTCATAATTTGCCAATTGCATTGAAAGAACCTGATAATTATGATGCAAGAGCGAATTTAATGTGGGCAAGTACGTTAGCGTTAAATGGTTTAACGGGAAGTGGTAAAACTGGGACGTGGTCTTGTCATGCGATGGAACATGAACTAAGTGCATTTTATGATATTACGCATGGAATTGGCTTAGCAATTTTAACACCGCGCTGGATGGCACATATTTTGAATGAAACCACACTTCCTAAATTTGCACGTTTTGCAAAAGAGGTTTGGGGAATTCAAGAAACGAATCAAGAAGTAGCAGCGAAAAAAGGGATGCAGGCTTTGTATGACTTTTTCTTAGCAAATGGGGTGCCGATGACGTTGCCAGAAGTGGGTATTGAAACAGAAAAGGACTTTGAACAGATGGCACAACAAGCAGTGGCTCATAGCACCATCAGCAAAGCAGCCTTTGTTCCGTTACAACAAGCAGACGTTGTCCAAATCTATCAAGCAGCACGTAAACCTTCAACGTTCATCTAAAAAAACGATCCGAGCTAGGACGAAAACTTGCTGAACTGCAAGAGAATCGTTTCTAGCTCGGATTGTTTTTTCTTATAGATAATATTTTTCGATTACAGATAAATCATCATTTAGTTCATAAACAAGTGGTTTACCTGTTGGAATTTCAAGTCCCATAATATCGTCATCAGAAATACCTTCAATGTGTTTTGCTAATGCGCGTAATGAGTTCCCGTGGGCAGCAACTAAAACGGTTTTACCATCTAATAATGCAGGAGCAATCTCATCTTCCCAAAATGGTAAGGCACGTTCTAAAGTGACTTTTAGATTTTCGCCACCAGGAACGGTGCGAGGATCTAAATGTGCATAGCGACGGTCTGGTTTTGCATCTGATAATGGAGGCAAAGTATCGTAAGAACGACGCCAAATAAGAACTTGCTCGTCTCCGTACTTATCACGAGTGGCTTGTTTATTTAAACCTTGTAGTGCACCATAGTGACGTTCGTTTAAGCGCCATGATTTGATTGTCGGTACCCATAATTGATCTGAGTATTCTAGGATGTAGTTACAAGTTTTGATGGCACGTGTTAAAACAGAAGTATAGGCAATATCAAATTCGATTCCAGCTTCCTTGATTTTACGGCCACCTTCTATTGCTTCTTCGACACCCTCAGGAGCCAAATCAACATCTTCCCAACCAGTGAACTGGTCTAACTTGTTCCATTCACTTAATCCATGACGTGAAAAAACTAATTTTGGCATAAAACCCTCTCCTTTATTCATATGATTTCTGAAATTTCCATTCCATATTTATTATACACCCGTTGTGAGTTAAATTTCCAATAATACTGTAAATCATTGGTCTAAAGATATTCATATTGGGTTTTACTAAAAAACTATTTAATGTTATTATGATAGGGCTGAATGAACTTTGTGTAAGATAAAACATTGTTTGCTCTCAGTAACTATCTATTTGGTAACGGCATCATCGTTATGATAGATTGACGCGTGTCTATTAGTAAAGTTTTTGAATTAGTAATGGAAAGTAGGAATAACAGAATGGACAAGAAACCTGTAATTTTAATGATTTTAGATGGATTTGGCCTAAGAGATGAAACAGTCGGTAACGCTGTGGCATTGGCTGATACACCGAATTTCGATAAGTATTGGAGTAAATATCCTCATAGCACATTAAAAGCTTCTGGTTTAGATGTAGGTCTTCCAGAAGGACAAATGGGAAACTCTGAAGTAGGACATACCAACATTGGTGCTGGACGAATTGTTTATCAAAGTCTAACTCGTATTGATAAGTCAATCCTTGATGGCGAGTTTGCACAAGAAAAAGCTTTGTTAGACTTATTTGATTTCGTGAAAAAAAATAACTCTAACTTACATTTGATGGGCTTAGTTTCTGATGGCGGCGTTCACAGTCATATTAACCATCTATTTGCCTTATTAGAAGAAGCTAAAAAACATGACATCCCGGCTTTTGTTGACGTAATCTTGGATGGTCGTGATGTATCACCAACATCAGGTATCAATTATGTAAAACAATTGCAAGCTAAACTTGACGAATTAGGTCATGGAAAAATTGCTTCAATCTCAGGAAGATATTATGCAATGGACCGCGATAAACGCTGGGAACGAGTACAAAAATACTATGATGTTGTGATTCATGGTGAAGGTGAAAAATCAACAGATGCAGTGGATGTTGTTGAAAAAAGCTATGCAGCTGGCGTAACGGATGAATTCTTATTACCAACAGTGATTGTTGAAAATGACCAACCAGTCGCAACAATTAACGATAATGACGGTGTATTATTCTTTAACTTCCGTCCAGACCGTGCATTACAAATGTCACAAGCATTAACTGAAAAAGAATGGGAATTCTTTGACCGTGGAGAAACACCACAAAACGTGAAATTAGTGACTATGACTCAATATTCAGATAAACTGGATACAGAAGTTGTTTTTGCTCCAATTTCATTAGATAACGTCTTAGGTGAAGTGTTGGATAAAAACAATATCAACCAATTACGTATTGCAGAAACAGAAAAATATCCACACGTTACTTTCTTCTTTAATGGTGGATCAAATACTGTATTTGGCACAGAAGAACGTATTTTGATTGACTCACCAAAAGTTGCAACCTATGACTTGCAACCAGAAATGAGTATCTATGAAGTAACCGATGCGTTGGTAAATGCGATTAACGACGATAAATTTGAAGCAATCATCTTAAACTTTGCTAATCCAGATATGGTTGGACATTCAGGAATGGTTGAACCAACAGTGAAAGCAATTGAAGCTGTAGATGAATGTTTAGGTCGTGTGGTTGAAACTATTTTAGGAAAAGAAGGTTTCGCCATTATCACAGCAGACCACGGAAACTCTGAAACTTTAATGGATGAAAATGGTAATCCGCATACAGCTCATACAACGGTACCAGTTCCAGTTATCGTAACCAAAGAAAATGCTGAATTAAGAACAGATGGTCGTTTAGCAGATTTAGCGCCAACAATGTTAGATTTGTTAGCTATTGATTTACCTGCTGAAATGACTGGTAGAAGCTTAGTTAAATAGACCTAGTTGAACTAGACTTGAAAAGATTTCTTTTTGAGTCTAGTTTTTTTTCTAGACAAAAAATTACGGGAAAACCTTGAAAATAAGTTCTTTTTCAAAGTTTTCCCGTAATTTTGTATAGAATTTTAATTGAATTGGCTTATTTTTGTAGTAAAGTTGCAATTTCACTCTCAGATAAATGAATGTATTTGTAACATGTTCCAATCGATACTTGACAGGTTGTAGCGATTGTTTGGATTGATTCTTTCTTTTCGAAAAATAAGAATCGAATTTTGTGAACTGTTTCAGCGTCGATTTTTGGTCGACCACCAATTTTTCCTTTTTCTCGTGCGCGACTTAAGCCGAGTAGCGTACGTTCTTTTAGCAAAGCGCGTTCCATTGAGGCCATTTGATTCATCCATTGGAAATATAATTTCCCAGAAGAATCACGAGTATCGATCGTATCTGTTAAACAGACCAAATCAAAATGGTTCGTTTGGAAGCGTAGCATTAAATCTGCTAATTGCCTTGTAGACTTTCCTAGACGATAAAGCTGATCAACAACCAAGGCATCGCCAGGTTCCATTTGATCGAGTATTTCATCAAGTGAAATAGATTCCGAGTTCAAATAATCTTCATGGAAAATTTCTGAACAGCCGAATTCTTGTAAACTCGTCATTTGCGGTTGAGGATCTTCATCCGTAATTGTTGTACGGATATACCCAAATATTTTCATTTTTTCATCCCATCCCATTTTTTTTAGAAAATAAATAATAAGAAGAATATCATAAACTAGGTTAAATAGATACCCCTAATTTCACAAAAAAGCGTTCTTGCCTAACGAACAACTGTTACCTTCTTAGGACCATTTTCTTCACCAATAATTATTGTATCAACCATATTTAAAAATAACCCATGTTCCACAACGCCAACCAATTGATTTAATTCTTCATTTAAAGTAAAGGGATCTTCAATGACATCTAAATGCAAATCGATAATTGAATGCCCGCAATCTGTGATTTTCTTCTCTGTTTCGTTTTCCATTCGAAATGTTGGACGATAGCCCTTTTCTTTAAAAATTCGAAAAAGTTGTTCTTCACCATATGGGACAACTTCCACAGGTAAAGGAAATTTACCTAATTTATCCACCATTTTAGATTCGTCAACAATCCAAATGACTTGATCAGAATAAGAAGCTACCACTTTTTCAAATAAAAGTGCCGCACCGCCACCTTTAATTCCTTGAAAATCAGCACTAATTTCATCCGCACCATCAATTGTTACATCTACGCAAGTGACTTCATCAATTGTTTTTACCGGAATACCCAATTCTAAGGCTTGTTTACGAGAAGCAGAGGAAGTAGGGACCCCAACAATTGATAATTGCTCTTCATTGACGCGTCGACCTAATTCTTCAATCATGTAATAAGCAGTTGAACCAGTTCCCAGTCCCACGACCATTCCGTCTTTGACATAATTTGCTGCTTCGACGCCTACCATTTGTTTTAAATTCAAACTATTCGCCACCTTTAAATTATTATTTCTTCTATATATTATATAATTCTTAGTCATAAAATGATAGGTAACACAAAATAAAATTAATTGAAAAAAATTAAATGAATATCGTTGACACTATAGAAAATCCATGATATTCTATCGAAGGTGCTTTATGAACAGGTCTCTGGATAGAGACGTGCTGACTGTAGTAAAAGTACAATCTGATAAAGATGCATGTTATTGCATTATTTTTTATCGCCAAAAAAGAACCACCTGGATGTGTGGAACTAAACAGCGAATCAAGGAAGGAGGAAAACAAGGAATGCCTACAATTAACCAATTAGTACGTAAACCTCGTAAATCCAAGGTTGAAAAATCAAATTCACCTGCATTGAACAAAGGATATAATAGTTTCAAAAAAGCTCAAACAAACGTGAGCTCACCTCAAAAACGTGGGGTAGCTACTCGTGTCGGAACAATGACACCTAAAAAACCGAACTCGGCTTTACGTAAATATGCACGTGTTCGTTTGTCTAACTTGATTGAAGTTACAGCTTATATCCCAGGTATTGGACATAACTTACAAGAACACAGTGTTGTATTATTACGCGGTGGACGTGTAAAAGACTTACCAGGGGTACGTTATCATATCGTTCGTGGTGCTTTGGATACGGCTGGTGTAAACGACCGTAAACAATCTCGTTCTAAATATGGTACTAAACGACCAAAAGCTTAATTTTATTCTACAAACTAAAACGACTATTTAAATAAAACCAATTTCGGAAGGAGGAGTTACGGATGCCTCGTAAAGGTCCTGTTGCAAAACGTGATGTATTACCAGATCCTATTTATAACTCAAAATTAGTAACTCGTTTAATCAACCGCGTAATGGTTGACGGTAAACGTGGAGTTGCTGCGAATATCATCTACAACTCATTTGATATTATTAAAGAATCTACAGGCAATGATCCATTGGAAGTTTTCGAACAAGCAATGAAAAACATTATGCCTGTATTAGAAGTAAAAGCTCGTCGTGTTGGGGGTTCTAACTATCAAGTACCAGTTGAAGTTCGTCCTGAACGTCGTACAACTTTAGGTCTACGTTGGGTTGTTAACTACGCTCGTTTGCGTGGAGAACACACAATGGAAGAACGTCTAGCTAAAGAAATCATGGATGCTGCTAACAATACTGGTGCTTCAGTTAAAAAACGTGAAGACACTCATAAAATGGCAGAAGCTAACCGTGCATTTGCACACTATCGTTGGTAAGATACAAGCTACTTTTTTAGGTAGTATGTATTGTGACAACAATTAGAGAGGAGAACAATCCCACAATGGCAAGAGAATTTTCTTTAGAAAACACTCGTAATATTGGTATCATGGCCCACGTTGATGCTGGTAAAACAACGACAACTGAACGTATCTTGTATTACACTGGTCGTATCCATAAAATTGGTGAAACTCATGAAGGAGCTTCACAAATGGACTGGATGGAACAAGAGCAAGAACGTGGAATTACGATTACTTCTGCTGCGACAACTGCGCAATGGAAAGGTAACCGTGTAAATATCATCGATACACCAGGACACGTGGACTTCACAATTGAAGTACAACGTTCTCTACGTGTACTTGACGGTGCTGTAACTGTATTGGACTCACAATCAGGTGTAGAACCACAAACAGAAACAGTTTGGCGTCAAGCGACTGATTACCGTGTACCACGTGTTGTTTTCTGTAATAAAATGGATAAAATCGGTGCTGACTTCTTGTATTCAGTATCTACATTGCATGACCGCTTGCAAGCAAATGCACATCCAATCCAATTACCAATTGGTGCAGAAGACGACTTCACAGGAATTATTGACCTTGTGAAAATGAAAGCTGAAATCTATACAAATGACTTAGGTACAGAAATCGAAGAAACTGAGATTCCTGCTGAGTACGTTGAACAAGCTGAAGAATGGCGCGAAAAATTAATCGAAGCTGTAGCAGATACAGACGAAGATTTAATGATGAAATTCTTAGACGGTGAAGAAATCACTGAAGAAGAATTAAAAGCTGGTATTCGTAAAGCGACATTAACGGTTGATTTCTTCCCAGTAATGTGTGGATCAGCCTTCAAAAATAAAGGTGTACAATTGATGTTGGATGCAGTTATTGACTACTTGCCAGCACCAACTGATGTACCTGCAATCAACGGGATTAACCCTAAAACTGATGAAGAAACTGAACGCCCATCATCTGATGAGGCACCATTTGCTTCATTAGCATTTAAAGTTATGACTGACCCATTCGTAGGTCGTTTGACATTCTTCCGTGTATACTCTGGCGTACTTAACTCTGGATCATACGTATTGAATGCATCAAAAGGCAAACGCGAACGTATCGGACGTATCCTACAAATGCATGCGAACACTCGTGAAGAAATTCAAACAGTTTATTCTGGAGATATCGCTGCAGCTGTTGGTTTGAAAGATACAACTACAGGGGATACATTATGTGATGAAAAAGATCCAGTTATCTTAGAATCAATTGAATTCCCAGAACCAGTTATCGAAGTTGCTGTTGAGCCTAAATCAAAAGCTGACCAAGATAAAATGGGTGTTGCTTTACAAAAACTTGCTGAAGAAGATCCATCATTCCGCGTAACAACTAACGTTGAAACTGGTGAAACAGTTATCGCAGGTATGGGTGAACTTCACTTAGACGTCCTAGTTGACCGTATGCGTCGTGAATTCAAAGTTGATGCGAACGTGGGTGCACCACAAGTATCATACCGCGAAACATTCCGCGCAGGCACTCAAGCTGAAGGTAAATTTGTACGTCAATCAGGTGGTAAAGGTCAATACGGTCACGTATGGATTGAATTTACACCTAACGAAGAAGGAGCAGGTTTTGAATTCGAAAACGCAATTGTCGGTGGTGTGGTTCCTCGTGAATACATTCCTGCAGTTGAAAAAGGTTTAGAAGAATCAATGGAAAACGGTGTATTAGCTGGTTATCCATTAGTTGATATCAAAGCTAAACTTTATGATGGTTCTTACCATGATGTCGATTCAAATGAAACTGCCTTCCGTGTTGCTGCTTCTATGGCATTGCGCGCTGCTGCTAAAAAAGCACAACCTGCAATTCTAGAACCTATGATGAAAGTAACAATCACAGTTCCTGAAGATTATTTAGGAGATGTGATGGGTCACGTTACTGCTCGTCGTGGACGTGTAGAAGGTATGGAAGCACATGGTAACTCACAGATCGTTAACGCAATGGTGCCGTTATCTGAAATGTTTGGTTACGCAACAACTCTACGTTCTTCAACTCAAGGACGTGGAACATTCATGATGGTATTTGACCACTATGAAGATGTACCGAAATCAATTCAAGAAGAAATTATTAAGAAAAATGGCGGAAACGCTGGATAATCTTAATTGATTCGATGAATTTATCCAAATAACTATATTTTTTGGAGCATTTCGTGTACAATGTATTACGATGATATGGGCAAGGAATCTTATGGATTCCTTACCTATCAAATATAAAATAAAAACGCATTTTTAGGAGGAACATTTAAAATGGCAAAAGAAAAATTTGACCGTTCTAAAGCCCATGTAAACATTGGTACTATCGGACACGTTGACCATGGTAAAACTACATTAACAGCTGCAATTACAACTGTTTTAGCTAAAAAAGGTTTGGCACAAGCTTCTGCTTACGACCAAATCGATGGTGCTCCAGAAGAGCGCGAACGCGGAATCACTATCTCAACTGCACACGTTGAGTATGAAACTGAAACTCGTCACTATGCTCACGTGGACTGCCCAGGACACGCGGACTATGTTAAAAACATGATCACTGGTGCTGCTCAAATGGACGGCGCGATCTTAGTAGTATCTGCTGCTGATGGTCCTATGCCTCAAACTCGTGAACACATCTTATTATCTCGTAACGTAGGTGTTCCTTACATCGTTGTATTCTTAAACAAAATGGATATGGTTGATGATGAAGAATTATTAGAATTAGTAGAAATGGAAGTTCGTGACTTATTATCAGAATACGATTTCCCAGGCGATGACACTCCAGTTATTGCAGGTTCTGCTTTGAAAGCTTTAGAAGGCGATCCAGTTTACGAAGAAAAAATCTTCGAATTAATGGCTGCAGTTGACGAATATATCCCAACTCCAGAACGTGATACTGAAAAACCATTCATGATGCCAGTTGAGGACGTATTCTCAATCACTGGTCGTGGTACTGTTGCTACAGGTCGTGTTGAACGTGGACAAGTTCGCGTTGGTGACGTTGTAGAAATCGTTGGTATCGACGAAGAAACAGCTCAAACTACTGTAACAGGTGTTGAAATGTTCCGTAAATTATTAGACTACGCTGAAGCAGGCGATAACATCGGTGCTTTATTACGTGGGGTTGCTCGTGAAGACATCCAACGTGGACAAGTATTAGCTAAACCAGGAACAATCACTCCTCATACAAAATTCGTAGCTGAAGTTTACGTTTTAACTAAAGAAGAAGGTGGACGTCATACTCCATTCTTCACTAACTACCGTCCTCAATTCTACTTCCGTACAACTGACGTAACTGGTGTTGTAGAATTACGCGAAGGTACTGAAATGGTAATGCCTGGTGACAACGTAACTATCGACGTTGAATTAATCCACCCAATCGCTATCGAAGACGGAACTCGTTTCTCTATTCGTGAAGGCGGACGTACTGTTGGTTCAGGCGTTGTTAGCGAAATCAAAGCTTAATTTGATAACTGCTTTCCAAACTCTCCAAACTATTTATAGTTTGGAGAGTTTTTTTGTATCTTATTTCCGTATCGATACGGAAATAACCTCTATTCTAAAATGAAAGCGTTTTATGTTATGATACAAAAGTAGTCAGGGGTGTCTAAACACAATCATTAGTTAAATCATTTTTTATAAATGGTATGATATGTGAAGACGATGGCTGTATAAAAGTAAAAAATAAATGAACTTTTAGGAGGAAAAGAGTATGAAAAAAGCGTTAATCATCTGTGCTGGAGGCATGTCTTCTTCAGTAATTGCTAAAAAAACAACAGAGTTTTTTGCAAGTAAAGGAAAAGAAATTGAATTAGATGCAACTTCGGCTTCACAAGGTGCAAGCACAATTGCGAAAGATGAATATGATTTATATTTAGTTAGCCCACAAACCAAAATGTATTTTGATAATTTGAAAAAGGCTGCTGATAAAACCAATAAACCGATTGTAAATATTCCGCCACAAGCATATGTTCCAATTCCAATGGGGATTCAAAAACTTGCTGCTGTGGTTGAAGAAAATATTTAACAGTTAAAGGTCGCGAGAAAATGTTGAATCAAAAGGAACTATCAATAATCAAATTACTTTTTGCCAATCGTCACGTGTACACCACCAGTCAGGAAGTTGCTTCCGAACTTTATATATCTGATCGAACTGCTAGGAAATATTTACATTTAGTTGGGGATATATTAGAAAAAAATGGCGCTCATCTAGAGGCGAAACAAGGACAAGGGTATCGGTTGTTGGTAACTGACGATCAACAGTTTCAACAATTCTATCATCAAGAAGTTCAAGATGTATCATTGGTACGCGATGCCACCACTATCCATGAGTCGGAAGATCGACAATATTTCATCTTACAGCGGTTATTTTTTGAACAAAATGAAGCACGTGTAGATGACCTAGCGAGTGAGTTATTTGTCTCTCGTTCCACAATTTCTAATGATATTGTGGAAATGAAAAAAATGTTAAAACCTTATAAACTTGAAGTCAAAAGTAAAGCAGGCGTAGGCATTTATATTGTGGGCGATGAGCAAAACAAACGACATTTTATGATGAGTTACTTTTTCATGAATCACCTGCACGATAATTTATATACATTTTCGATGTATACAGATTTACTTGAGGGAATTAGTATTGAAGAAATCGTAATTATCGTGCTCGATGAATGTCGAGAGTCACAGTTGAAACTGTCGGATTTTATTATTTATAACATTGTATTGCATATCGGATTAGCTATCAAACGACTACAAACGGGTTTTCAAATTGAACAAAGCCATCTTTTGATTTCAGAAAACTCTAAGGAATATCAAACAGCACTGAATATCATTCAACGAATCAAGCAAAGCATGGGGATTGAATTTCCTAAAGAAGAAGCTACCTATATTTCAATGCACTTACGTAATCGTTTATCCACAAGCAAAGTCTTGAAAAAAACAGATTACAGTGAATCTGAAATTAAACATCAATTAATTGACACGTTAGCAAAATTAGATAAAAAAACAGGCTTTCAATTTCAACAGGATGCGACGTTAATTAATGGTTTAATGATGCACTTTACACCATTATTGTTACGACTACAAAATGATACGAGTATTAAAAATCCATTGTTAGGTGAGATTAAACAAAAATATTCGCAATTATTTGATAGAACAATTCAGTATTTTTCAGAGATGCCGGTATTTAAAAAATACCAAGTTACTGAAGAAGAATGGGCGTATGTGACAATTCATTTGACTGCTGCAGTTGAGCGCTTTTTCAATAATCAAAAAGCGCGAGTGTTAGTCATTTGTGCGACAGGATTAGGAAGTTCGCAAATGTTGAAAATTCGTTTAGAACATGAATTCAGTTCGAAAATTATGATTACTTCCGTTATTGGGTATTATGAGTTGTCTAATCAAAAATTGGGTGATGTTGATTTAATTATTTCATCCATTACGTTGCCAATGGCTGGATATAACATTCCTATTGTGCATGTAAGTGTTTTTCTAGATGAAAAAGATATTCAACGGATCAATCATGAATTATCAAAACATAAAGGGCTTCAACGTGTGAATAGCCAAACAATGTTATTGAATGGCGAAGCAAAAAAACAGCAACTCACATTATTGGAACAATGTTTTTCAAAAGAATTATTTGTCTATTTACCAACTAAAAGCGAAAAAGAAAGCGTTATAACACAATTGATTGCTCGTGTAGAAGATGTGGAAGGACGACCAATTACTGAGCAATTAACCAAACAGCTACAATTACGTGAAACGTATAGTTCTGTGGCCTTTTCACAAACATTAGCAGTACCACATCCGATTGAACCCGTCACAGAGCAAGCTTATGTTGCTGTGGCAATCGCCCCTGAAGGGATTTTCTGGGATGCGGAACATCCATCTGTTAAATTGGTCTTTTTGTCTTTACCAGATAAAGCACGTTGTGTACCGATTGATAAAATTAACCAAATGTTTGTACCAATTTTGGAAGATGAAACATTTAGTCATTCGTTGATTGCTTCTCAAACATTTGAGGAATTTATGGGGATTTTTATGAACTATTTATAAAAGGAGGAAGAAACATGGAGTCTGATAAATTACAAGAGATTGCTTTTGAAATTATTTTATACAGCGGAGATGCACGCACGTTGGTTCATGAAGGTTTCCAAGCAATGCGTGCAGATAAATTTGAAGAAGCTGCTGAAAAATTAGAAGCGGCCAATGAATCATTGGTCAAGGCTCATAAATCACAAACAGGCTTATTACAGGCCTATGCCAATGGAGAAAAAGTTGTTATGGAAGTGATTATGGTCCATGCACAAGACCATTTAATGACGACCATGACTTTACGAGAAGTGGCGTTGGAGATGTTAGCATTGTATGAAAGAGGACGTTAATTACGTTCGCAAATTTGGGTAAGAAGGGTGAGAAATCATGGAACAAAACGCAAAGCAACAGCGACAACAATATAAAAAAGAGGCAGCTGTCAAAAATTTCAGATATAATCGCTATTTATTATTACGTTATATGTTAGCGTTGTTCTTTTTTACCAATTTGTATTGGGCGCTAGGTCTTGTGTTAGGTGGCAAGATAACAGCCCTTTTACCAGGATTTTTGATTGTATTTAGTCTAATGGCAGTGGCAGAACATGTGAAATTGTATGGCGCAAAAGAATATGAGTCCAAAAAATTGCATTACAACCGTATATATCACTATATTCAGTTAAGCGTAAATGCATTGATGATACTCATCGCAGTGACTGGCATCGGCTATTCATCTTTCTTTCCGTTTTTAGAAACAACAATGAAAGCACGCGTAATGATTTCTGGTATTTTAGCAATCGGAAGTTTGATTTCTTTTGCGTGCCTTAAACGTATGCAAGCAATTGATCAACAGAAAGATAAACATTATCACTATATTCAGGAATTTGAAAAAGAAATGAAATAAGAGGAGTGGAAAAAATGGAAGAACAAAGCAAACTATTTTCTTTTTTGGAAAAAGCGATCATGGGACCTATGGGTAAAATTGCCCAATATAAAATTGTACGAGCAATCATGGGTGCAGGGATGGCGACAATTCCATTTACAATCGTGGGATCAATGTTTTTAGTTTTAAATGTATTACCCTTAACGTTTCCAGTACTAGAAGGATTCTTTAATGCAACTTTCTTCAAATTCAGTGATTTGTATATGTTAGCTAATAGCACGACAATGGGGATTTTAGCATTGTACTTCTGTATCGTATTAGGTTATGAATACACAAAAATTATTGCTGAAGAAGATGGGTTAGATATGGCGCCAATGAGTGGGGCATTATTATCGATGTTTGCATTCTTTATGGCAATTCCGCAACTTGTTTTTGAAGATGGTGTGATGACACGTGTCAATGATGCAGAAGCTGTTATTGTCAACGGTTGGGCTATTGGTGGCGATGGACCCGCTCGTCTAGGTACAGTGGGGATTTTCACTGGTATTATTATGTCAATTATTGCTGTTCAACTGTATCGTTTGTGTGTAGCCAAAAAATGGATTATCAAAATGCCTGAAGAAGTACCATTGGGTGTAGCGCGTGCCTTTACTGCTTTAATTCCAGCATTTGTTGTAGCATTTGCAGTTATTCTTATTAATGGTGTATTAATTGCTTTAGGAACAGATATTTTTGAATTGATTTCAATTCCATTTGGATTCGTAACAAACTTAACCGATACATGGTTAGGCTTAATGGTCATTTATTTCCTAGTTCATGCATTATGGCTAGTTGGGATTCATGGAGCAAATATTATTTTCTCATTTATCAACCCAATTGCTTTAACCAACTTGGTTGCGAACGTTGAAGGTGGAAACTATGCTTTAGCAGGAGAGTTTAATAATGCGTATGTAACAGTCGGTGGTTCAGGAGCAACATTAGGATTCTGTTTATTCTTAGTTTACATGGCAAAATCAAAACAACTTTCTGTACTTGGAAAAGCGTCTATCGTTCCAGCTTTATTCAATATCAATGAACCATTAATTTTTGGGGTTCCAATCATTTATAACCCATTCTTAGCTTTACCATTCTTCTTGGCTCCAATGGCGTCGATGTCAATTGCTTTCTTTGCGATTAAATTAGAACTTATTCGTCCAATGATTGCACAAATGCCTTGGCCATCACCAATCGGTATCGGTGCATTTATCGGTACAGGTGGTGACTGGAAAGCTGCTGTAGTAGCGGTAATATGTGCCTTAGCTGCCTTTGTTATCTGGTTCCCATTTGCGAAAGCTTATGATGCACGTCTTGTAAAAGAAGAACAAGAAACAAGTGAAGAATTAGCGTAAGAATGTTCTTCTAAAAATGTTACTAAATTAAACAATTAAGAGTTCACATTTTGAATTCTTAATTGTTTTTATTTTCTAGAATAACTTCCGAGTTGGACTCTAATAAAACCTTGATTTATTAGGGTGCAACTAATAAGTGCGTGTAAAAATATTGCTGTTTTAGTAAGCTTAAAAGCAAATATTAGTTTTTAGGAGGAATGTCTTCATGTCATTAGCACAAAATATTGTACGGTTCAGAAAAGAAAATGAGCTATCGCAACAACAATTGGCTGAACAACTAAATATTTCACGACAATCTGTGTCTAAATGGGAAAATGGGGAGAGTTTACCAGGGATTGATAATTTAATTTTATTAAGTGGCTTATTGAATATTTCGTTAGATGAATTGATTACGGGAGAAGCATATTTGAGTTTTCCGTTGCATTATGGAAAACCACAAAGTGCGAAACCCGCCATTATTTTAATAACAATTTTGGTCTCCCTTTTTATAGGTTCATTGATGATGGAAATATCGGAATGGCGTTCTATTGGTGATGCTTTGAGTATGATTTTAATCAGTTTGTTTGTAGCTACACTCTTTTACGTCTTTTTGACGTACTGTTTGCCGTATGATTACAAAACGTATTACAGTTATTGGACATTAGAGAAAAAAGGTATCTCGTATCCTATTTTCCATACTAAGATAATGTCGCAATTAAATGGATTGGAACAATTTATTTTACCAATTTTTGGAATACTAGGTTTGCGAAAAACAGCATTTATTGCCTATAACGAAATAACAGAAATCAACGTTTGTTTTAAAAAATATAAGCTTAACCCGACAAAAGTAGCGATTAGTTGGAACGGTTATACACCTCGTATGCATCAAACATTACGTGAACCATTTTATCTACAAGTAACTACACGTAAAAAAGAAGTGATTGAACTCGATTTACGGGGCTATTATCGTGTGAACTCAAAAGAACGAAAAATGCTAGGAACTATTTTTACTTTCTTAAAAAGCAAACAATTTATTTTTATTGATGCTGAAAACAGTTATACGCTTGTTAGAAAACAAGAAAATATCATTGAACATATGTACGAAAAAGCTTAGGGCATTCTAACGCCCTAAGCTTTTTATTTAATCAACTTTTGTTTTCTCAAATAATGATCAATGTTTTCGGCAGGTTTTTGACTAAAGTAGTCAGCAAATTTTTTCGTCCAACGTTTTGTTTCGCGAGCTTCTCCAAATTTTTCCATTGTTTCATCGTAATCTGCAATCAATTGTTCATCATAAGGCTGGTACGTATCATAATGAATGACGGCTTTTTCAGGTAAGCGCGGTTTCACTTTCATATCCACAATTGGTTTGCCGATACTTAATCCTGCGACAGGATAGACATAATCAGGTAGGTGCAATAAGTCACTGATTTCCTCAATATTGTTTCGAACACTTCCGACGGGGACCACACCTAAACCGAGTGATTCACTGGCGATAATCGCATTTTGCAAGGCGAGGCTAGTATCAGTAGTAGCAATAATTAAAGGATGCAAACCATCGTCAACGGGATAAGGAACGTCTTGTTGCTGGGCGATTTGTTGTGTTCGTTTTAAATCCGCCACAAATAATAAAAAGACAGAACTGTTTAACATATGGGGATTACCTGGATTCCATTCCACTAATTGTTGGCGAATCGCTTGATCTCTAATCACAATAATCGAATACATTTGGCCGTTCATCCAAGAAGGCGCTTGACGTGCAGCCGCTAAAATGGCTTGTAATTTTTCATCTGAAAGTTGGTAATCACCATCGAAGTTGCGGTAACTACGATGGTTTGTTAACAAATTGATTGTTTCATTCATAAACAGCATCCTTTCTAATTTTCTCGGTAATGCGCAACAAACTTGTCTGGAAGATAGATAATTGTGCATCAGAGAGTCTAGTATAATTTATTCTAACAGACATTGTATCATTGCTAAATAGAAATGCTGGGGCGGTTAAGAGATTTTCTTCAAGAAAAAGCTGCCAATCTTTTCTAGTCAACGCTTGATGTTGCCAGGTTAACCAATAATATAAGCCACCTTGGATAGGGATATACGTCCAATCAGAGGCGAATGGTTGCATGAGCGTTTCAAAATTTTGACTGCGGTGCCGTAACTCGTGTAACAAATGGATTTGTTTTTGTTTATAGTCACTAGAAGTTAAAGCGGCTGTCGCTAATAACTGTGGGAAGAGGTCAGTATCACTTTCCATTCTTTTTTTGGCACTTGCTAGACTAGTGATTAACGTTTGTGGTGCTAATAACCAGCCAATTTTGATAGTAGAGCCAAATAATTTGGACAATGAACCAACGTAGATTACCTGATCAGGAGCCAAACTTTTTAAAGAAGGTAAGGTTTCGTCAAAGCCCAGTTCGCTAAAAACATCATCTTCAATAATGGGTAAATGATATTTCTCGCATAAAGCGACAATTGCTTTACGTCTGGCTAAAGACATTGTTTTACCAGTCGGGTTTTGATGGTTGGGATTGAGGTACAACAATTTAATTTTTTTTGTTTGAATTGCTTGCTCCAATTCGTGACAGTCGATGCCTTCTTCATCCTGTTTGATACCTACTAAATGAATCCCCAGCGAGGCAAATAAAGGTAAGGCGAACAAAAATGAAGGGTCTTCCGTGGCCATATAACTTCCTGTATCCAGTAAAACTTGAATTAATAGAAAAATTCCTTGAGTTGAGCCAGAAGTGATTAACAAATCCTGACCAGTAATCGGTAAATGAAATTCTTCAGCTAAATGATTTAATAAGTGCTTTTTCAAAGGTAAATAACCAGTGGGATGAATTTTTTTTTCTTCATATAATACTTGTTCCCACGTGATAGCAGGGAATTCAAAATCAGGAATCAATTCTTCAGGTAAATCACCAGTATACAAATCAATCGTACCTATCTGAGTCTGCTTTTTCTTCAACTCGCTAACATAAGGATCCTCTTTTAAAAAAGGACTAGAAAGTAGCGCACGCCATTGATTCATCAACAGCTGGCGACTTCCCCAACGTCCTTGAGCAACACGCGTGCCACTTCCTTGCTTGCGCGTAATCCATCCCAAACTAACCAGTTCTTCTAAAGCTCGTACAACAGTGGAACGATTGACACCATATAATTGAGAAAGCTGTCTTTCAGGCGGAAGTTTATCGCCAGGCATGAGTTGTCCTTGTTGAATGGCTTGGATGATTTGAGACGTGATTTGTTGGTATAAAGGGGTCTTGTCTTGTTTATTAATTTTCCACATCGGCTTACTCCTTTTAAATTGGTTGGTTTAAAAATAAGCCAATTGGCTGTTTTCGTCAAGTGTAGCATTCGTTATACTAAAAAACACAAGGGGTGAGTGTATGAAAAAAGTAGTAACAATTGCTGGATCAGATTCAACAGGTGGAGCGGGCTTACAAGCTGACTTAAAAACATTTGAAGAATACGGTGTTTTTGGTTTTTCTAGTATGACATCTATCGTTACAATGGATCCAGAAAATGGTTGGTCGCATGAAGTGACTGAATTATCCGAAGAGGTATTACGCAAACAATTGATTTCCGTTTTTGCTGGAGGAACTATTGATGCGTTGAAAACCGGGATGATGGGCAATGAAAAAAATATTCAGGTAGCCAGTGAATTTATTGAAAAGCATCATGTGCAACATGTTGTCATTGATCCCGTTATTGCTTGCAAAGGAACAGCTCAAATTTTACAACCAAAAAGTGTTGTCGGAATTAAACAATACTTATTGCCAAAAGCATATGTGACGACACCTAACTTAGTAGAAGCAGGGATTTTATCTGGTATGGGCGATTTAACTTCTATTGAAGATATGAAACAAGCAGCGACAATTATTCATCAGCTAGGTGCTAAGCACGTTGTTGTCAAAGGTGGACATCGTTTAGGACTAGATCAAGCCATCGACATATTTTATGATGGGAAAGAATTTACTGTCTTGGAAAACGAATTGATTCCGACCGATTGCAATCATGGTGCGGGCTGTACCTTTGCTGCGGCAATTACGGCAGGTTTGGCAAAAGGTTACTCTGCCAAAGAAGCCGTTATCCTAGCCAAGAAATTCGTTGCTAAAGCCATCGAACAAGGTGTCCGCATTAACCCTTACGTGGGACATGTCTGGCATGGAGCGTATAATCAAGCAGAAAATAGAATGGAGGAATCGAAATGAAAAATACCAATATTCAAACAATCGTGCTCGTCGCTTTGTTTACTGCGTTAACGGTTATTGGAACGATGATTAAAATTCCGTTGCCGACAGGCGCGTTTGTTCATTTAGGGAATGCTGTATTATTGTTATCCGTTTTATATTTGGGATACGTCAAAGGTTCGCTAGCAGGAGGTTTAGGTTTTGCCATTTTTGATATATTGAATGGTTATGCTAGTGAAGCACCGTATTTTATCTTTGAAAGTTTTATTGTGGGAGCTGCTGCTTATGGTCTGTTTCTTCTATTTAAAAAGAATCCGACGCATGTTTGGCAAATCTTAGTTATTGCTGCAGGAACAGGCGTTGCAAAGTTACTTATGACGCAAGCCAAAAATACGGTACGCCAAATGTTCTTAGGGATGGATTTCGTTCCAGCAATTACAGCAGCAGCCATTAAGTTACCTGCAACAGTCATTAATGTTTGCTTAACAGCATTAATTGTATCGTTCTTATACTTCCCATTGAAAAAAGCGTTGGATCGAACCTTTAGACAAAGATTTGTTCAATAAACGAAAAGACCATGTTGATTGTTCAACACGGTCTTTTTTGTTTGAAAACAGTTTTGCTATTATTTTCAGAAAAAAATAAAATTTATTGAATAAAATGCTTGCTATTCTAGTGTAGATATAATATACTCATTGAGGTGCTGCATATGAAAGAGTATGTTACACACAGTGGTAGAGAAAAAATCTGCCGGCTACGAAACGAGAGGTTGCGACACGCCCGGACGCTTTGCCATGGACGAGCGTGACGGAAAATTTTCGTGGAGCTATGTCTACTTTTCAAAATAGACGAAGGAGGGAAAATAAATGGCAAAACAAAAAATTCGTATCCGTTTAAAAGCGTATGAACACCGTATTTTAGACCAATCAGCGGATAAAATCGTAGAAACTGCAAAAAGAACTGGAGCTACTATCTCAGGTCCAATTCCATTGCCAACAGAGCGCAGTCTATATACAATCATCCGTGCAACACATAAATACAAAGATTCACGCGAACAATTCGAAATGCGTACACACAAACGTCTAATCGACATTGTGAACCCAACACCAAAAACAGTTGACGCTTTAATGAAGCTAGACTTACCATCAGGTGTTAACATCGAAATCAAACTATAATAATTAACTGGAGGTGTAATCATGACCAAAGGAATCTTAGGGAAAAAAGTGGGAATGACTCAAATCTTCACAGAATCAGGTGAATTAATTCCAGTAACTGTAGTTGAAGCTACTCCAAACGTTGTTTTACAACTTAAAACAGTTGAAAACGATGGTTACGAAGCAGTTCAAGTAGGTTACCAAGATTTACGTGAAGTTTTAAGTAACAAACCTGCGAAAGGTCATGTTGCAAAAGCAAACACGGCTCCTAAGCGCTTCATTCGCGAATTCAAGGATGTTGAGCTAGAGAGCTTAGAAGTAGGATCAGAAATTAAAGTTGACGTATTCCAAGCTGGAGACATCGTTGACGTAACAGGAACTACAAAAGGTAAAGGATTCCAAGGCGTTATCAAACGTCACGGACAATCTCGTGGACCAATGGCTCACGGTTCTCGTTACCATCGTCGTCCTGGATCAATGGGTCCAGTTGCACCTAACCGTGTATTTAAAGGCAAACGTCTTGCAGGACGTATGGGTGGCAACCGCGTAACAATCCAAAACTTGGAAATTGTACGTGTGGATGCTGAACGTAATGTTATCCTTATCAAAGGTAACGTTCCTGGAGCGAAAAAATCATTGATTACAATTAAATCAGCTGTGAAAGCTAAATAAGTAGATAGGAAGAAAGGAGGAACTAAGGAATGCCGAATGTAGCATTATTTAAACAAGATGGAAGCCAAGCTGGCGAAATCACTTTAAACGAAGAAATTTTCGGAATCGAACCAAATGAATCAGTTGTTTTTGATGCAATCATCATGCAACGTGCTTCATTAAGACAAGGAACACACGCTGTTAAAAACCGTGGAGATGTTCGCGGTGGCGGTCGTAAACCATGGCGTCAAAAAGGAACAGGTCGTGCTCGTCAAGGTTCAATTCGTTCACCACAATGGCGTGGAGGTGGAGTTGTCTTCGGACCAACACCACGTTCATACAGCTACAAACTTCCTAAAAAAGTTCGTCGCTTAGCAATTAAATCTGTCTTATCAGAAAAAGTTGCTGAAAATAACTTGGTAGCTGTTGAAGGTTTAAGCTTCGATGCACCAAAAACAAAAGAATTCAAACAAGTTCTTGCTAACTTGTCTATTGACTCTAAAGTATTAGTAGTATTAGAAGAAGGTAACGACTTTGCAGCATTATCTGCTCGTAACTTACCAAACGTTTCTGTAGTAGCTGCTAATAACGTAAGTGTTTTAGACGTTGTTTCAAACAACAAAGTGTTAGCAACTCAAACTGCTCTTACTCAAATTGAGGAGGTGCTTGCATAATGAACTTACTAGACGTAATTAAACGCCCAGTGATCACTGAAAAATCTATGCTTGCTATGGATGAAAAGAAATACACTTTCGAAGTGGACACTCGCGCAAATAAAACATTAGTAAAACAAGCTGTTGAAGCAGCATTTGGTGTTGACGTAAAAAACGTAAACATCATCAACGTGCGTCCAAAATTCAAACGCATGGGTAAATATGCGGGATACACAAAAAAACGTCGCAAAGCTGTTGTGACTTTAACTGAAGATTCAAAAGAAATCGAAATTTTCTCAGCTGAATAAGCTGTACGAATTAGAATAAAATAGGAGGGAAAAAGACGTGGCAATTAAACATTACAAGCCTACCTCAAATGGTCGTCGTAATATGACTTCTTCTGATTTTGCAGAAATCACTGCTTCTAAACCAGAAAAATCATTATTAGCACCATTGAAAAACCATGCAGGTCGTAACAACAACGGTCGCATTACTGTACGTCACCAAGGTGGCGGTCACAAGCGTCAATACCGTTTAGTCGACTTCAAACGTAACAAAGATAACGTAGTTGCATTAGTTAAAACTATCGAGTACGATCCAAACCGTTCTGCTAACATCGCGTTAGTACATTACGAAGATGGAGTTAAATCATATATCTTAGCACCTAAAGGATTGGAAGTTGGCATGACTGTCGTTTCTGGACCAGATGCAGATATTAAAGTAGGTAACGCATTACCACTAGAAAACATTCCAGTAGGTACAGTTATCCACAACATCGAAATGAAACCAGGAAAAGGCGGACAATTAATCCGTTCAGCTGGTACAAGTGCACAAGTACTTGGTAAAGAAGGAAAATACGTATTGATCCGCTTGAACTCAGGCGAAGTTCGTATGATCTTAGCAACTTGCCGTGCAACAATCGGTTCAGTTGGTAACGAACAACACGAATTAATCAATATCGGTAAAGCAGGTCGTTCTCGTTGGATGCGTAAACGCCCAACTGTACGTGGTAGCGTAATGAACCCTAACGATCACCCACACGGTGGTGGTGAAGGTAAAGCTCCTATCGGCCGTCCAGCTCCAGTATCACCTTGGGGTCAACCAGCTATTGGTTACAAAACTCGTAGCAAAAAAGCGAAGTCAGATAAACTTATCGTTCGTCGTAAAAATAAATAATTACATTAACCATGTGTTGCACATTTTGAGAGGAGGTTCACCATGGGTCGTAGTTTAAAGAAAGGACCTTTTGTCGATGATCATTTGATGAAAAAGGTCGAAGCACAACAAGGCGCTGAAAAGAAAAAAGTAATTAGAACTTGGTCTCGTCGTTCTACAATCTTCCCAAGTTTTATCGGGTTTACCATCGCAGTTTACGATGGACGTAAACATGTGCCAGTTTATATCCAAGAAGACATGGTAGGACATAAACTAGGTGAATTTGCACCAACAAGAACTTATCGTGGCCACGTTGCTGACGATAAGAAAACAAGACGTTAATTTGAGGGGAGGATATACAAATGGCAGAACAAATCACATCAGCGAAAGCAACTGCTAAAACAGTCCGCGTTTCTCCTCGTAAATCACGTCTAGTTATCGATTTAATTAGAGGAAAAAGCGTTGCTGAAGCAATTGCTATCCTAAAGTTCACACCGAACAAAGCTGCTGGAATCATTGAAAAAGTATTGATGTCAGCAATCGCAAATGCAGAAAATAACTTTGACTTAGATGTTGAAAACTTAGTAGTATCTGAAGCCTTTGTAAACGAAGGACCAACAATGAAACGTTTCCGTCCTCGCGCGAAAGGTTCAGCATCTCCAATCAACAAACGTACAAGTCATATTACGGTAGTTGTATCAGAAAAATAAGGAGGGACAATCAGTGGGTCAAAAAGTACATCCAATTGGAATGCGTGTAGGCATCATCCGTGACTGGGATGCAAAATGGTATGCTGAGAAAGATTACGCAGACTTTCTACACGAAGATTTAAGAATTCGCAAATTTATCGCATCTAAACTTGCTGATGCCGCTGTGTCAACAGTTGAAATCGAACGCGCTGCAAACCGCGTGAACGTTTCAATTCACACAGCTCGACCAGGTATGGTTATCGGTAAAGGCGGTTCTGAAGTCGAAAGCCTAAGAAAAGAATTGAACAAATTAACTGGTAAGAGAGTACACATCAACATTGTGGAAATCAAAAAACCAGATTTAGACGCTAAATTAGTAGGCGAAGGAATTGCACGTCAATTAGAAAATCGTGTTGCTTTCCGTCGTGCTCAAAAACAAGCAATCCAACGCTCAATGCGCGCTGGCGCTAAAGGAATCAAAACTCAAGTATCAGGACGTTTAAACGGTGCGGATATCGCTCGTGCGGAAGGTTACTCTGAAGGAACTGTTCCTTTACACACATTACGTGCGGACATCGATTACGCATGGGAAGAAGCAGATACAACATACGGAAAACTTGGTGTTAAAGTATGGATCTATCGTGGAGAAGTTCTTCCAACTAAAAAGAACACTGAGAAAGGAGGGAAATAAGCATGTTAGTACCTAAACGTGTAAAACACCGTCGCGAATTCCGCGGAAAAATGCGTGGTGAAGCTAAAGGTGGTAAAGAAGTAGCTTTTGGTGAATACGGCTTACAAGCTGTTGAATCTCATTGGATTACAAACCGCCAAATCGAAGCTTCTCGTATCGCAATGACTCGTTACATGAAACGTGGCGGGAAAGTGTGGATTAAAATTTTCCCTCACAAATCTTATACAAGTAAAGCCATTGGGGTTCGTATGGGTAAAGGTAAAGGGGCTCCTGAAGGATGGGTAGCACCAGTTAAACGTGGAAAAATCATGTTTGAAATTGCTGGCGTATCTGAAGAAGTAGCTCGCGAAGCATTACGTCTTGCTTCACACAAATTACCAATGAAAACTAAAATCGTAAAACGTGAAGAAATGGGTGGTGAATCGAATGAAGGTTAAAGAAATCAGAGAATTAACCACTGCCGAAATGCTAGATCAAGAAAAACAATTAAAAGAAGAATTGTTTAACTTAAGATTCCAATTAGCTACAGGTCAACTAGAAAACACTGCACGTATCCAAGAAGTACGTAAATCGATTGCACGCATCAAAACAGTTTTGCGTGAACAAGCAAAGTAATAGTGGAAGGAGGCCATTTAGCGTATGACTGAAGAAAGAAATCAACGCAAAGTTTATCAAGGTCGCGTGGTATCCGACAAAATGGATAAAACAATTACAGTAGTAGTTGAAACTAAGAAAAACCACCCTATCTACGGTAAACGCATGAAATATTCTAAGAAATACAAAGCACACGATGAAAACAACGAAGCAAAAGTTGGCGATATCGTGAAAGTTATGGAAACTCGTCCATTATCAGCTACGAAACGTTTCCGTCTAGTAGAGATTGTTGAAAAGGCAGTGATTATTTAATCACACGAGATTTTCCTATATAGATTGAATTTCCAAAATCTGAAAGGAGGATACACATCGTGATCCAACAAGAAAGTCGTTTAAGAGTCGCTGACAACTCAGGCGCACGCGAAATTCTAACGATCAAAGTCCTTGGTGGCTCAGGTCGTAAAACTGCCAATATCGGTGACGTAATTGTTGCTACGGTTAAACAAGCAACGCCAGGTGGAGTTGTTAAAAAAGGTGACGTAGTTAAAGCAGTTATTGTTCGTACGAAATCAGGCGCTCGTCGTGCAGACGGTTCTTACATTAAATTTGATGAAAATGCTGCGGTTATTATCCGTGACGATAAGAGCCCACGTGGAACTCGTATCTTCGGTCCAGTTGCTCGTGAACTACGCGAAGGCAACTTCATGAAGATCGTTTCCCTAGCACCAGAAGTATTATAATTGTTATTCATTATCAAAGGAGGTGCGAAACAGTAATGTTTGTTAAAAAAGGCGATAAAGTTAAAGTTATCACTGGTAAAGACAAAAACAAAGAAGGTATTGTATTAGAAGCTTTACCTAAAAAAGATAAAGTCGTTGTTGAAGGTGTTAACATCATGAAAAAACACCAAAAACCTTCTCAAGCTGCTCCTCAAGGCGGAATCGTTGAAGTTGAAGCGCCAATTCATGTTTCTAACGTGATGGTGATTGATCCATCTAACGGTGAAGCTACACGTGTTAGCTACAAAGAAGTTGACGGCAAAAAAGTCCGTGTTTCTAAGAAAACCGGAGAAGTTATCGATAAATAATCAAATTAAGGAAGGAGGGGCTTACTGAATGAACCGCCTTAAAGAAAAGTATACAAAAGAAGTTGTTCCATCATTAATGGAAAAATTTGAATATAGTTCTGTAATGCAAGCACCAAAAGTTGACAAAATTGTTATCAACATGGGTGTGGGTGATGCAGTATCTAACGCTAAAAACTTAGATAAAGCTGTTGAAGAATTAGCATTAATCTCTGGTCAAAAACCATTGATTACTAAAGCTAAAAAATCAATCGCTGGCTTCCGCTTACGTGAAGGAATGCCAATCGGTTGTAAAGTTACTCTACGTGGAGAAAGAATGTACGAATTTTTAGATAAATTAGTATCAGTTTCATTACCACGTGTACGTGACTTCCATGGTGTAAGTAAAAAAGCGTTCGACGGACGTGGTAACTATACATTAGGTATCAAAGAACAATTAATCTTCCCAGAAGTTGATTACGATTTGGTAGACAAAGTACGTGGGATGGATATCGTTATTGTAACTACTGCCAACACAGATGAAGAATCTCGTGAATTGTTAACGCAATTAGGCATGCCATTCCAAAAATAAAAAAAGGAGGCGAACTACGTGGCTAAAAAATCAATGATTGCTAAAAATAAACGCCCAGCAAAACACTCAACACAAGAATACACACGTTGCGAACGTTGCGGACGTCCACATTCAGTTTATCGTAAATTTAAACTTTGCCGTATTTGCTTCCGCGAACTTGCCTATAAAGGTCAAATTCCCGGCGTGAAGAAAGCTAGCTGGTAAACAAGTAAACTCGCATAAAGGAGGTAAATCATCTAATGGTCATGACAGATCCAATTGCAGATTTTCTAACTCGCATCCGTAATGCCAACATGGTAAAACACGATGTATTAGAAGTGCCTGCTTCAAAAATCAAACGTGACATCGCTGAAATCTTGAAAAAAGAAGGTTTCATCCGTGATGTTGAATATATCGAAGATGACAAACAAGGCGTGATCCGTGTTTTCCTAAAATATGGAAAAAATGGTGAACGTGTTATCACTAACTTGAAACGTATTTCTAAACCAGGTCTACGTGCTTATGTTAAAGCTGACGAAGTACCAAGAGTATTAAACGGTTTAGGTATTGCAATCATCTCAACTTCTGAAGGTGTTATCACTGATAAAGAAGCTCGAGTTAAAAATGTTGGCGGCGAAGTTGTCGCTTATGTATGGTAATTTAAAATAATACACAAGGAGGTGTCTCTACGTGAGTCGTATCGGTAATAAAGTAGTCGTTCTTCCTGCTGGTGTTGAAGTCAAGCAAGAAGGAAATGACGTTACAGTTAAAGGACCTAAAGGTGAATTAACTCGTACTTTTTCTTCAGATATTAAAATGAATATCGAAGGAAACGAAGTAACTTTCACTCGTCCAAATGACAGCAAAGAAATGAAAACAATCCACGGAACAACTCGTGCAAACTTCAATAACATGGTTGTTGGCGTAAGCGAAGGTTTCAAAAAAGGATTAGAACTTATCGGGGTTGGGTACCGTGCTCAATTACAAGGTTCAAAACTTGTATTGAACGTTGGTTATTCAAATCCAGTAGAAATGAACGCACCAGCTGGAGTTACAGTTGAAGTTCCTTCTAATACTTCTATCGTTGTATCAGGAACAAGCAAAGAAATGGTTGGCGAATTTGCAGCTAACATTCGTGGCGTTCGTCCTCCAGAACCTTATAAAGGCAAAGGTATTCGCTATGTTGGTGAATTCGTACGCCGTAAAGAAGGTAAAACTGGTAAATAATCGTAAACAGGGTTTACGATTCGCAGCTTAGGCTAGCAAAAATAAAGAGGTGACAATTGTGATTACAAAACCAGATAAAAATAAAACACGTCAAAAAAGACATAAACGTGTACGTAACAAAATCTCTGGTACTGCTGAGTGCCCACGCTTGAACGTTTTCCGTTCTAACAAAAACATCTACGCGCAAGTAATTGATGACGTAGCGGGTGTGACGCTAGCAAGTGCCTCTGCCTTGGATAAAGAAATTTCAGGTGGAACAAAAGTTGAACAAGCACAAGCTGTTGGTAAATTAGTAGCAGAACGTGCAGCAGCAAAAGGTATTAAAGAAGTAGTCTTTGACCGTGGTGGATACCTTTACCATGGCCGTGTAGCAGCTTTAGCTGAAGCAGCTCGCGAAAATGGACTAGAATTTTAGAAGAAGGAGGAACACCATTCATGGTTTATATTGATCCAAAACACTTGGAATTAGAAGACCGCGTTGTTGCGATTAACCGCGTAACAAAAGTTGTTAAAGGTGGACGTCGTTTACGTTTCGCAGCTTTAGTTGTTGTCGGTGACAAAAACGGACACGTAGGATTTGGTACTGGTAAAGCTCAAGAAGTTCCAGAAGCAATCCGTAAAGCAGTTGAAGACGCTAAGAAAAACTTAATTGAAGTACCAATGGTTGGTTCTTCAATCCCACACGAAGTTATCGGTGTATTCGGTGGCGGACGTATCTTAATGAAACCTGCTGTAGAAGGTTCTGGGGTAGCCGCTGGTGGACCTGTTCGTGCCGTATTGGAGTTAGCTGGGGTAGCTGATATCACATCTAAATCTCTAGGCTCAAACACTCCTATCAATGTTGTTCGCGCAACTGTTGAAGGATTAAAACAATTAAAACGCGCTGAAGAAGTGGCAGCACTTCGCGGTAAATCAGTTGAAGAATTAATCGGTTAAGGAGGACAAAAATAATGGCTGAATTAAAAATTACTTTAAAACGCAGTGTTATCGGACGTCCTCAAAACCAACGCGATACTGTTAAAGCGTTAGGTCTAGGTAAAGTGAACAGTACTGTTGTTAAACCTGCTAATGATGCAATCAAAGGTATGGTTAACACTGTAGCTCATTTAGTGGACGTAGAAGAAATTTAAGTATCAATTTGATAGATTTACTTTGATTAAGGAGGTGCCAAACCATGAAACTTCATGAATTAAAATCTGCAGAAGGATCACGTCACGTGCGTAACCGTGTAGGTCGTGGTACATCATCTGGTAATGGTAAAACAGCTGGACGTGGACAAAAAGGTCAAAAAGCTCGTTCAGGTGGTGGAGTTCGTCTAGGTTTTGAGGGGGGACAAACACCATTGTTCCGTCGCTTACCAAAACGCGGATTCACTAATGTTAACCGTAAAGAATATGCAGTAATTAACCTTGACCTTCTAAATCGCTTTGAAGACGGAACTGAAGTAACTCCTGTAACTTTAGTTGAAGCTGGATTAGTTAAAAACGAAAAAGCTGGAATCAAAGTGTTAGGAAACGGTGAATTAACTAAGAAATTAACTGTTAAAGCAGCTAAATTCTCTAAAGCAGCTGAAGAAGCAATCGTTGCTGCTGGTGGATCAATCGAGGTGATCTAATGTTAAAACTTTTAAAGGATGCTTTTAAAGTAAAGGATATTAGATCAAGAATTTTATTCACTATTATGATTTTATTCGTCTTTCGTCTAGGTACACATATTACTGTGCCAGGCGTAGATGTTACTAAGTTGCAAGCTATCTCTAGCTTACCTTTCTTGAATATGCTTGATTTGGTAAGTGGTAGTGCCATGCAACGTTTCTCTATTTTTTCCATGGGGGTTTCGCCATATATCACTGCGTCAATTATCGTTCAATTGATGCAAATGGATATTGTACCGAAATTCGTTGAATGGTCAAAACAAGGGGAAGTGGGTCGTAAGAAATTGAATCAAGCAACACGCTATTTGACATTAGTCTTAGGATTTTTACAATCGATGGCGTTAACTGCAGGATTTCAAATGTGGACTCAGTTCGGATTTTTGCCAACTGCCAATGCAGCAACATATGTGCTAATTGGTATCATCTTAACTACAGGGACAATGTTTGTCACTTGGTTAGGAGAGCAAATTACGGACAAAGGAATTGGTAATGGTGTATCAATGATTATCTTTGCAGGTATCATTTCACGTTTACCAGTTGATATTAAAGGATTAATTGAAGACTACTTTATTAATATTGATTCGTCTGATTTATGGAAATCCATCATATTTATGGTGATTCTAGTGATTGCAGTCTTGGCAATTGTTACCTTTGTGACATATTTCCAACAAGCAGAACGTAAAATCCCGATTCAATATACCAAACGAGTAGCTGGCGCACCAACAAGCAGTTACCTTCCATTGAAAGTAAATGCTGCTGGGGTTATTCCAGTTATCTTCGCAAGCTCTTTTATCACAACACCAAATGCTATCTTACAAGCATTCGGTTCATTCCAAGGTGAAGCTTGGTTTGATGTAGTCCAAACGGTTTTTAATTATAATACTGTCCCTGGGGCAATTTTATATACAACATTAATCGTTGGATTCACGTTCTTCTATGCCTTTGTTCAGGTGAATCCGGAAAAATTAGCTGAAAACTTGCAAAAACAAGGTAGCTATATTCCAAGTGTTCGTCCAGGTAAAGGAACAGAAGAATACGTCTCAAAACTATTGATGCGTTTAAGTACTGTCGGGGCTCTATTCTTAGGACTCGTTGCATTATTGCCTATTTTGGCACAAATGATTTGGAACTTACCACAATCAATTGGTTTGGGAGGAACAAGTTTGTTAATCGTTATTGGTGTAGCCTTAGAAACTGCGAAACAGTTAGAAGGTCTAATGCTAAAACGTAAATATACTGGTTTCATCAATTAAAGTTTTATGAGGTGTTGAGGATTTCCTCAACACTATTCAGAAACTTACAGGAGGAGTTAAAATGAACCTCATTTTAATGGGACTACCCGGTGCTGGGAAAGGCACTCAAGCAGAACGTATTATTGCTGAGTACAACATTCCGCATATTTCAACGGGCGACATGTTTCGTGCCGCAATGGCCAATGAAACAGCTCTTGGCCTGGAAGCAAAATCATACATGGACAAAGGTGAATTAGTACCTGATGAAGTGACAAACGGAATTGTAAAAGAACGTTTAGCTGAATCAGATACAGACAAAGGTTTCTTATTAGATGGTTTCCCTCGTACATTAGATCAAGCAGAAGCGCTAGATCAAATGTTGAAAGACCTTGGAAAAGAAATTGATGCCGTCATCGAAATTCATGTCCCTGAAGAAATTCTTGTTGATCGTCTAGCAGGACGCTATATTTGCCGTGATTGCGGTGCAACTTATCATAAAGTATTTAACCCTACAAAAGTAGAAGGTACTTGTGATCGTTGTGGCGGACATGACTTCTATCAACGAGAAGATGATAAGCCTGAGACGGTCAAAAATCGTCTAGCTATCAATGTGAAAAGTAGTGAACCAATCTTAGCATATTACAAAGAAAAAGGTTTATTGCAGTCAATTGATGGTAATCGTGAAATCGATGCTGTATTTGCAGATGTAAAAAATATCATCGAGTAACGATCGATTGCCCGCATCCGACTTGCAATTTGGTAACTTTCTCTTGCTAAGTATGATATATTATGCTAAAATGTATCAGTCCGACTTCTAAGAAATTAGAAGACTGTTTTGAGAATCTAAGGTGGGAACACTGGTTTCCGCCATTTTATCGTGTGAAAATGCGAAACAAGTACAAGGAGGTACTGTGCGTGGCAAAAGAAGATATGATTGAAGTCGAAGGTACAGTCGTCGAAACTTTGCCGAATGCAATGTTTAAAGTCGAATTGGAAAATGGACACCAAGTTCTTGCTACTGTTTCTGGTAAAATTAGAATGCACTACATTCGCATCTTACCTGGAGACAAGGTGACAGTTGAACTATCACCGTACGACTTGAACCGTGGCCGTATTACTTATCGTTTTAAATAATTGTACTCCGTAAAACCACAGGAGGTATTATCATGAAAGTAAGACCATCAGTAAAACCAATGTGTGAACATTGTAAAGTAATTCGTCGTAATGGGCGCGTTATGGTGATTTGCCCAGCAAATCCAAAACATAAACAACGTCAAGGATAATCGGAGGTGTAACAAGATATGGCTCGTATTGCAGGAGTAGATATTCCTCGTGATAAACGTGTAGTCGTTTCTCTTACTTATATCTATGGTATTGGTAACACGACTGCGAAACAAGTTCTAGCAGATGCTGGCGTTTCTGAAGACGTTCGTGTTCGTGATTTAACGAATGAACAGACAGACGCTATCCGTGCGGAAATTGATAAATTAAAAGTTGAAGGTGACTTACGTCGTGAAGTTAACCTAAACATCAAACGTTTGATGGAAATCGGTTCATACCGTGGGATCCGTCATCGTCGTGGATTGCCAGTTCGTGGACAAAACACGAAAAACAATGCACGTACTCGTAAAGGCCCGTCTAAAACAGTAGCAGGCAAGAAAAAATAATTCCTAAGTGAAGGAGGTTAAAACTTCATGGCAGCAAAAAAAGTGAGTCGTAAACGCCGTGTGAAAAAGAATATTGAAGCAGGTATCGCGCATATCCACTCAACATTCAACAATACAATTGTGATGATCACTGATACTCATGGTAACGCGTTAGCATGGTCGTCAGCTGGTGCATTAGGATTCAGAGGAAGCAGAAAATCAACACCTTTTGCAGCTCAAATGGCAGCAGAAACTGCAACAAAAGCAGCAATGGAACACGGATTAAGAACTGTAGAGGTAACTGTTAAAGGTCCTGGTTCAGGACGTGAAGCAGCAATTCGTTCATTACAAGCAGCAGGTTTGGAAGTGACTGCAATTCGTGACGTGACTCCAGTTCCTCATAATGGATGCCGCCCTCCAAAACGCCGTCGTGTTTAATGAGTGCCGCTCATTTTGAGTTTCAATAATTACGTCATTGAACAAGACACTTTTCGTTTTGAAAGGGGTAAGAGATAAGAATGATTGAATTCGAAAAACCAAGAATTGCAAAAATTGATGAAGAGAAAGATTATGGAAAGTTCATCGTTGAACCTCTAGAAAGAGGCTACGGAACTACTCTAGGAAATTCCCTACGTCGCATTTTGTTATCTTCTCTACCAGGTGCAGCAATCACTAATATTCAAATTGATGGAGTATTACACGAGTTCTCAACTGTTAAGGGTGTTCGAGAAGACGTCGCTCAAATCATCTTGAATATCAAAGGTCTTGCATTAAAAATGTACGGTGAAGAAGAAAAGACCCTTGAAATCGATATTACTGGACCAGCTACAGTAACTGCCGGCGATATTATCGTTGATAGTGATGTAGAAATCCTTAATAAAGATATGTACATTTGTACAGTTTCTGAAGGAACAACTTTCCATGCGCGTTTAACTGTTAGACCAGGTCGTGGATATGTTCAAGCAGACGAAAATAAAAAAGAAGATATGCCGATTGGTGTTCTTCCAGTTGATTCAATCTATACACCTGTACGTCGTGTTAACTACCAAGTAGAAAATACTCGTGTTGGTCGTCGTGATGATTTCGACAAATTAACGATGGAAATTTGGACAGATGGTTCAATTGAGCCATTAGATGCAATGAGTTTAGCCGCAAAAATCATGACTGAACATTTAGATATCTTTGTTAACCTAACTGATGAAGCGAAAAACGCTGAAATCATGGTTGAAAAAGAAGAAACTCAAAAAGAGAAAATGTTAGAAATGACTATTGAAGAATTAGACTTATCAGTTCGTTCATATAACTGTCTAAAACGTGCAGGAATTAATACTGTACAAGAATTAACAAATAAATCTGAACCAGAAATGATCAAAGTACGTAATTTAGGCCGTAAATCTCTAGAAGAAGTAAAAGCAAAATTACATGATCTAGGTTTAGGCTTACGTAAAGACGATTAATTTTTACGAAGGAGGGAAACCACGTGAGTTATCGTAAACTAGGACGCACATCTAGCCAACGTAAAGCGATGTTGCGTGATTTAACAACTGATTTAATCATTAACGAACGCATCGTGACGACGGAAGCTCGTGCGAAAGAAGTTCGCTCAACTGCAGAAAAAATGATCACTCTAGGAAAACGCGGTGATTTACATGCACGTCGCCAAGCTGCTGCATTCGTTCGTAATGAAGTAGCAAGTGTACGTGAAGAAAACGAAGAAATCGTTATCGAATCAGCTTTACAAAAGCTATTTAGCGATATCGCTCCTCGTTATGCAGATCGCCAAGGTGGCTACACACGTATCTTGAAGACAGAACCAAGACGCGGAGATGCTGCACCAATGGTTATCCTAGAACTAGTTTAAAATCACACTTAATAAACGGGTCACCGTTTAGCATCACTTTGTAGATGAACTTTAAGAGTGTTATGATGTTGGAGGGAAACCTCCGAGTCTAGCTCGGCGCTACCCCCTGGAAGGAAGATTTTCAGGGGGTATGCACTCATCATAAAGTGTTTTTTTTTATCCTCGATTAACTGTCAAGACACCTTGACCTGATGGAGGATGAAAAAAATCGACATTTTCCATGAAAATCTTCAGAATAATTGAAATCTACCTTGTTTTTTGGTAGTGTTAGTTAGAATCAGATTGAAGCAATAGTGCTCGCAAGACACGATTAATCAGTGACTGTATGAAATCGCAATGATGTATGACATGAAAAACAAACTAAATTTTTTGATAAAAGTTTAATACAAAGGAGTACCTATGAAACCTATTATTGAATTAAATAATCTTACATTCAAATATCAACGAACGGATGCTCGTCCGGCTTTAGAAGATGTTTCGCTATCGATTAACCAAGGCGAATGGGTGGCAATTATTGGTCACAATGGTTCAGGCAAATCAACCCTAGCAAAAACAATTAATGGCTTATTACTTCCTGAAAGTGGTTCAGTGAAAGTTGGATCGAAAGAATTAAATGAAGAAAATATTTGGTCTGTCCGCAAAATGGTAGGAATGGTGTTTCAAAATCCTGATAACCAATTTGTGGGTGCTACGGTTGAAGATGATGTGGCATTTGGAATGGAAAATCAAGGCGTACCGCGTGATGAAATGATTGAACGTGTAAAAAACGCACTTGAACAAGTTCGGATGTCTGAGTTTGCCACTAAGGAACCTGTTCGTTTATCTGGTGGTCAAAAACAACGAGTAGCGATTGCTGGCGTAGTGGCTTTACGTCCAGATATTATTATTTTAGATGAAGCTACCAGTATGTTAGATCCAGAAGGTCGTGAAGAAGTTATTGCGACCATTAAAAAGATTAAGGAAGAAAATAATTTGACCGTTCTTTCTATTACGCATGATATTGACGAGGCGGCAAATGCAAATCGTGTTTTAGTGATGCGTCAAGGGCAACTAGTAGATGAAGGAACGCCAGAAAAAATTTTTTCTGCTGGACCAAAATTAGTTGAAATGGGATTAGATTTGCCTTTCCCAGAAAAACTAAAGCAATCGTTGAAACAACGTGGTGTTGATGTGCCACAAAACTATTTGACTGAAGAAGGGATGGTGGATTGGCTATGGACATCCATTTTGAAAAAGTAAATTTTACTTATCAACCAAAATCACCTTTTGAGCAACGAGTTTTATTTGATATTGATTTAGATATTAAAGAAGGTTCTTATACTGCACTAGTGGGCCATACAGGTAGTGGAAAGTCGACCTTATTGCAGCATTTGAATGCATTGTTGAAACCCACTTCAGGAAAAGTATGGATTGGTGATCGTGAAATTACCCCTGAAACAAACAATAAAAATTTAAAACCTATTCGTAAAAAAGTAGGCATTGTTTTCCAATTTCCCGAAGCGCAACTTTTTGAAGAAACGGTTGAAAAAGATATTGCTTTTGGTCCAAAGAATTTTGGTGTTTCAGAAGAAGAAGCGAAAATTTTAGCGAAAGAAAATCTAAAATTAGTTGGTTTGGACGAAAGTTATTTGGAGCGTTCACCTTTTGATTTGTCTGGCGGACAAATGCGTCGAGTAGCGATTGCTGGCGTTTTAGCAATGGAACCAGAAGTATTGGTCCTAGATGAACCAACGGCGGGA
This sequence comes from Enterococcus sp. DIV2402, assembly GCF_017426705.2. NCBI lineage: Bacteria > Bacillati > Bacillota > Bacilli > Lactobacillales > Enterococcaceae > Enterococcus > Candidatus Enterococcus lowellii. The sequence continues at coordinate 727,338 of NZ_CP147251.1, forward strand.
TTAGATCCTCAAGGACGTAAAGAAATGATGGAAATGTTTGAACGTTTGCATCAAGAAAAAAATATTACCATTATCTTAGTAACGCATTTAATGGATGATGTTGCTAATTTTGCAGATTATGTATATGTTTTAGAAAAAGGTAAAATCGTGAAACGTGGAACGCCTGAAGAAGTTTTTCAAGATGTTGCTTGGTTACAAGAAAAACAATTAGGTGTCCCAACTGCCGCTGAATTCGCGCAACGTTTAATTGCGAAAGGCATCACCTTTGAAACATTACCACTAACAGCAGAAGCCTTAGCAGATGCTCTTTTAGCGCAAGGAGGACTTGCTCATGATGAATAAACTGATTTTAGGTCGTTATATTCCAGGGGATTCATTAATTCATCGTTTAGATCCACGAACTAAATTATTAATGAGTTTTTATTTTATTGGAATTATCTTCTTTGCAAATAATTGGCAAAGTTATCTGTTTTTATCGGTATTTACTTTGTTTTGTGTCTTTTTATCAAAAGTTGATTTTGGTTTCTTTTTACGTGGTGTGCGACCACTTTTATGGTTGATTCTGTTTACAGTCGCCCTGCAAATGTTTTTTACAAGTGGCGGACAGATTTACTGGCAATGGGGAATTTTTCGTTTGACGGAATACGGCGTTCAAAATGGGATTTTCATTTTTTGCCGTTTCGTCTTAATTATTTTTATGTCCACGCTCTTAACTTTAACGACACCACCTTTAGAACTATCGGATGCAATAGAATATATCTTGCGACCATTAAAAGCTATTAAGTTTCCTGTTCATGAAATTTCGTTAATGCTGTCCATTGCTTTACGCTTTGTACCAACTTTAATGGATGAGACAGAAAAAATCATGAATGCGCAACGTGCGCGAGGCGTTGATTTTGGTGAAGGGAATTTAGTTCAAAAAATGAAAGCTGTGGTACCATTGTTGATTCCGTTGTTTGTAAGTAGTTTTAATCGAGCGGACGACTTAGCGACAGCCATGGAAGCACGTGGTTACCAAGGTGGCGAAGGTCGCAGTAAATATCGTGTGTTGCATTGGCATACTCGAGATACCATCACAGTAATTGTTTATGTGTTTGTTACTGTGGGATTGATTTATTTAAGAAACTAATAAATGATAGTATAAATAGAAGTGAAAAATACCCGAATTATAGAAGAGATGCCTAGTAACCTCACTATAATTCGGATATTTTGTTGTTAAAATGCTACGCTATACTACTTTGGAGGAAAGAAAAACATGGTTCGATATAAAGCAATTATTGCCTATGATGGAACAAATTTTAATGGTTTTCAACGTCAATCTTCTGGACGTACGGTTCAAGAAGAAGTAGAAAAAACATTGACAAAAATGGCAAATCAACGAATAGAAATACATGGTTCTGGTCGTACAGATGCTGGCGTACATGCGTTAGGCCAAGTGATTCATTTTGACTTTCCGTATGAACGTCCGCTAGAAAAAATGCGTTTTGGCTTAGATACCCAAACGCCAGATGATGTCGCTGTAAAATCAGTCGAATTGGTGGCTGAAGATTTCCATTCACGCTATTTAGTGAAGGAGAAAATCTATGAGTTTCGTGTCGACATTGGCAAACCTCGTAGTCCATTTCGTCGTTTTTATGCGAGTTATTTCCCGTATGCGATTGATGTGGCAAAAATTGAACGGGCGTTACCAGATTTTTTAGGTACACATGATTTTACATCGTTTTGTGCAACTGGCAGTTCAGTAGAAGACAAAACTAGAACAATTTATGAAGCGAATGTCAGGGTCAATGAAATGGGGGATGAGTTAGTATTCACTTTCCGTGGAGATGGTTTTTTATATAAAATGATCCGTATTATGGTAGGTACGCTTTTGAAAATTGGCAATGATCGAATGCCAGCTGATAGTATTCCTGCAATTATTGCAGGAAAAGATCGTAATTTAGCTGGTCCAACAGCGCATCCAGAAGGACTTTATTTAAAAGAAGTACGTTATTAAAAAGGGCTCAGAAATCAATAATGATTTCTGAACCCTTTTTTTGTTTAATAAAGTTCTAAATATTGTTCTCTTTCCCATTCTGAAACAGATTGTTTGTAGGCATCCCATTCAAAACGTTTTGAAACTAAGAAATTATTGAAAATATGATCACCTAAGGCATCTTTAATAACGTCATCTTTACGTAATTCTTTTAAAGCATTGTGTAAAGTTGAAGGTAAGTCAGAAATTTTAGCTGCTGCGCGTTCGTCTTCATTCATGACATAGATGTTGCTGTTAACCGCTGGAGTTGGCGTTAGTTCTTGTTTTATACCATCTAGTCCAGCTTGTAGTAAAGCTGCCATTGCTAAATATGGGTTAGCAGAAGGGTCTACAGAACGTAATTCTAAACGTGTAGATAGACCACGTGATTCTGGTACACGAATTAATGGTGAACGGTTTCTACCTGACCATGCAACATAAACGGGTGCTTCATATCCTGGAACTAAACGTTTGTAAGAGTTCACTGTTGGGTTACAAATGGCAGTATAGGCACGGGCATGTTCTAATAAACCAGCAAGGAAATGATAGGCAGTAGCACTTAGCTCCATCTCGTTTTCTGGATCATAGAAGGCATTTTCCTCGCCTTTAAATAATGACATGTTACAGTGCATCCCAGAGCCATTAATGCCGTATAAAGGTTTTGGCATAAAGGTTGCGTGTAGTCCGTGTTTTCTAGCAATCGTTTTAACCACTAGTTTAAATGTTTGAATGTTATCGCAAGCTTCTAAAACATTTGCGTATTTAAAGTCAATTTCGTGTTGTCCGGGAGCTACTTCATGGTGGGAGGCTTCTACTTCAAAACCTAAACTTTCTAATTCTAATACAATATCACGACGGCAGTTTTCGCCTAAATCGGTCGGAGCAAAATCAAAATAACCGCCTTGGTCGTTTAAATCTGTCGTAATTTCGCCATGTTCATCTAATTTAAATAAGAAAAATTCTGGTTCAGGACCTAAGTTAAAGGAAGTGAAACCAAGAGCTTCCATATCTGCAAGTGCACGTTTTAAATTGCCACGGGGATCTCCAGCAAATGGTGTACCATCAGGATTGTAGATATCACAAATTAATCGGGCAACTTTTCCATGTTCGCTTTCCCATGGGAAAATCATCCATGTGGCTAAATCTGGATAAAGATACATATCACTTTCTTCAATACGTACGAAGCCCTCAATTGAAGAGCCGTCGAACATCATCTTATTTTCCAATACCTTATCTAATTGACTGATTGGAACTTCTACATTTTTTATGACACCAAGAATATCGGTAAACATCAAACGTAAAAAGCGGACATTTTCTTTTTTGGCAATTTCTTTAATTTCGGCTACGGTATTGCTCGTTTTGGTCATATTATCCCATCCTTTTATTCATTATCATCTATTAAGTGTAAGTTGAAGGAAGTCACTGAAAAAGTTGGTTTTCCTCGTTTCAGTTCGTTCCGTTCAATTTATATTGGAACTATACCAATTATTTTTTTACTTGTCAATCATTTATGTTAGAAAATGTAACATAAATCAATATTTTTTTAAAAATGATAATGATTCTCATTGATTTTAATATGAAATTTCTTGTTTTATTAAAAAATGATGTGATATAATCTTACATAACGAAAAGAACGAAACGTTTTCACGACTGTTTTTCAGAATATTCAGAAGAAGGTGGCTCCATGAAAAATGAAATGATGAAACAAACAATGTATCGTCCCAGCTTTGAAAAAGATGCTTGTGGGATGGGATTTATTGCTCAAAGAGATGGAAAAGCTTCAAGAAAATTAATCGATTATGCCTTGATGATGTTGGAACGAATGAATCATCGCGGGGGAACAGGCGCCGAAGCTGATACAGGCGATGGTGCGGGTATTCTAATGGCTATGCCGGATCGTTTCTTTCGTAAAGAAGCCTTGAAGTTAGGCGTCCATTTACCGAAACAATCAGAATATGCAGTAGCTATGTTGTTTTTACCTAAAGATAAAGAAGAAAAACATTCATTGCAACAATCAATGGTAAAAGATATTTCAGCTGCAGGATTTCGAGTGTTGTTGGAAAGAGAGGTACCTTACGCCTTTTATCAATGTGGACCTGGAGCACAAAAAGTCATGCCAAGCTTTGTTCAATTATTTATTGAAAAACCAATCGATGTAAATGCAGGTAGACAGTTCGAAGACCAACTATACCATTTGCGAAGAAGCCTCGAAAAAAGTTATCAAGCTGACGAGTTATCGATTTGTAGTTTATCCAGCCAAACGATTGTTTATAAGGGGATGTTGCATGCCTATCAAGTCGGATTATTTTTCACAGATTTACAAGATTCAGAAATGGAGACAAGTATTGCTTTAACTCATTCACGTTTCTCGACGAATACTTTTCCAAGTTGGAATCGAGCGCAACCGTTTCGCTTCTTAGCACACAATGGTGAAATCAATACGTTACGTGGTGCCGAAAACTGGATGCACAGTCATCAAATAGAAATGTACGACGAAGAAAATTCTGATTCAGCTAAATTGGAAAATTGTTTAGAATATTTGTATCGCAACGGGCGAGACATTCCGCAATCTTTAATGATGATGGTACCAGAAGCTTGGTCAAAAACGGCAAATTTATCAGAGGAGCTAACCGCTTTTAATGAATACAATGCAAGTTTCATGACCCCGTGGGATGGACCGGCTGCTTTGTGTTTTACGGATGGAAAAATGGTTGGTGCCACGTTAGATCGCAATGGATTACGCCCATCGAGGTATTGGATTACTGAAGAAGGATTAGTTGTCGTAGCTTCAGAGTCTGGTGTAGTTGATTTACCAGCAGCTACGATTATTGAAAAAGGGGTGCTGGGTCCGGCTAATATGTTTTTAGTTGATACAACGACAGGGGAAATTCATCATAATAATGAAATCAAAGAGCAATATGCGAAAGCTTATCCTTATCGTAAATGGTTAACCAAACATTTACTTTCTTTAGAATCATTAACCGATGTAGAGGAAAAAAGCACCTATACCGAAGACGACATGTTGATGTTATGGAAAATGTTTGGCTATACCGATGAGATGATTCGGACCTTGATTATTCCCATGGCAGAAGAGGGAGAGGAGCCGGTCGTTTCAATGGGATTTGATTCGCCACTAGCAGTATTAAGTGAGCAACCACAATCGTTATTTACTTATTTTAAACAGCAATTTGCCCAAGTCACAAATCCGCCGATTGATGCAATTCGCGAGAAGATGGTTATCGGTACCGAGTTGTTTTTAGGTTGTGATGGCGAAATTGAAAAAGACCATCCACAAAATTGTCGGAAATTAAAAATTGAAAGTCCAATTTTAACGACTAGTGATTTTTTTAAAATTCAGCAATTAAAGCAAAAACATCAAAAAACAGTGACGCAATCGATTTTATACGATTATTCAGAGACAAAACAAAATGGTTTGTATCATGCCTTAGATGCTTTATTTAGAGAAGCAGAAGCAAAAATTGATCAAGGGGCAACTATTCTGATTTTATCCGATAGAAATGCTACGAAAGGCAAACGGCCAATTCCTATTTTATTAGCCGTTTCTGGTCTTTACAATTATTTAGTCAGACAAAGAAAAGGTGCCAAAGCATCCATTGTGGTAGATACGGCAGAAGTTTGCGAAATTCATCATTATGCCACGCTGATTGGATATGGTGCTAGCGGTATTCATCCATACGGTGCCTATGCCACGTTAGAATATTTTGACTTGAAGGATAAAGTTGAAAACTATCGCAAAGCGTGTGAAAAAGGCATCATTAAAATTATGTCACGGATGGGAATTTCGACAGTTGCAGGTTATCATGGTGCCCAATTATTTGAAGTAGTAGGTATTTCTAAGGAAGTAACTGATCAATATTTCACAGGAACGGCTTCGCGAATTGGTGGATTATCATTAGCACAAATTGAAAAAGAATATAGTTTACGCTATGAATTAGCTTTTGGTGAAAAGCATCGGGATTATTTACCATCTGGAGGCAGTTTCCAATATAAGGCGGATGGCGAACATCATTTATATAATCCCACGACGATTTATAATTTCCAAAAAGCAGTTCGTACTAATGACTATTCATTATATAAAAAATATGCCACACAAATGGATAATGAAGCCTTAGAAAATCCCACGACATTACGTTCAATGTGGATGTTTAAAAAATCCAGAACTTCAATTGCGCTAGATGAAGTAGAACCAGCCACAACGATTGTTAAACGTTTTAAAGTTGGTGCGATGTCGTATGGTTCTTTAAGTGAAGAAGCACATAAATGTATTGCAGAAGCGATGAATAATATCGGGGCAAAATCAAATTGTGGCGAGGGTGGCGAGCATCGTGAGCGTTTCAAGGTGCAACCAAATGGTAAAAATTATAATAGTAAAATTAAACAAGTTGCATCAGGCCGGTTTGGCGTAAATACAGAATATCTGATGAATGCCGAAGAATTACAAATTAAAATGGCGCAAGGTGCAAAACCAGGAGAAGGCGGACAATTACCTGCTAATAAAGCTTTTCCATGGGTTGCTGAAATCCGTGGTTCTACGCCAGGCGTCCAATTGATTTCGCCACCACCGCATCATGATATTTATTCGATTGAAGATTTGGCGCAATTAATTTATGACTTAAAAACAGTCAATCCCTATGCCAAAATCAATGTGAAATTGGTTTCTAGTACAGGCGTCGGAACGATTGCGACAGGTGTTGTTAAAGCAGGTGCAGATGTGGTGGTCATTTCCGGCTATGATGGTGGAACAGGCGCTTCTCCTCGGACAGCCGTTCGGGATGCGGGACTTCCTTGGGAAATGGGATTAGCCGAGGCACACCAAACCTTACTGATGAATAACTTGCGCCAACGAATGACTTTAGAAACTGATGGGAAATTAATGACTGGTCGTGATATTGCGGTTGCAGCTTTGTTAGGAGCAGAAGAATACAGTTTTGCTTCATTGCCACTGGTTGCAATTGGCTGTGTGATGATGCGCGTGTGTAGTTTAAATACTTGTCCAGTCGGGATTGCGACTCAAAATCCTGCTTTACGGAAATTCTTTGTCGGAAAACCAGAGCATATTGTCAATATGATGATGTATTTGGCAGAAGATTTACGGGAGGTCATGGCAGAGTTAGGTTTTAAAACCATTGATGAAATGATTGGTCATGGGGAATGCCTAGTGCCACGTTTTGTTGCGAAAGGGAAAGCCAAATCATTAGACTTTTCGAACATGATTGGTCACGAATTAGGGATTGCTCGCAAGACGGTTGATCCGTTTTTAGAGAAACGTCAATGGAAAGAATTAGATACCTATGCGCAAGCTGCTATTGAGTTTGAACAGCCAACGAATGTCCAACAGTCAATCAATAACGTGCAACGGACAGTCGGCGCACGAATGGGCGGTTGGATTGCCGAACGATTTGGTAACTATACCTTGAAACCAGGATTGCTACGTTACACTTATACAGGAATTGCAGGTCAGAGTTTTGGTGCATTTACTGTGCAAGGAATGGAATTGAAACTCATTGGAGAAGCGAATGATTATGTAGCTAAAGGCTTGAGTGGCGGACGTTTGATTATCGTTCCACCAGAAGATGCAAGCTATGATGTCGAAAATTCAACGATTGTTGGGAACGTCGCTTGTTTTGGTGCCAATCGCGGTGAAGCTTATTTCAGAGGTTTTGCAGGCGAACGATTCTGTGTCAGAAATAGTGGAGCAAACGTCGTGGTTGAAGGCGTAGGTGACCATGGTTGTGAATATATGACTGGTGGAACAGTCGTTATCTTAGGAAAAACTGGTCGAAATTTTGGTGCAGGAATGTCTGGTGGGGTGGCTTACGTTTATGATCCGGAAAATCAATTTGCAGAAAAATGTAATTTAGAAATGGTGGAATTGTATCGTATTGGCGAAACCGAAGACGACAATCAATTGAAAAAATTGCTTGAGAATCATTTCCAATATACTGATTCTTTGAAAGCCGCAGAAATTTTACAAGACTGGGAAACAACAAGTCAACATTTTGTGAAAGTATATCCACGTGAATACCATCGTATGGTTGCAGCAACCAATGAAATGCGTCGTGCAGGTTTTGCAGAAGAAGAAGTGCTAGCCAAAGCTTTTGAAGCAGTTGTCGGTGCTCAATTATCGATTCCAGTCGGGAAGGAGTGAGTGAAAATGGCAGATCCATTTGGTTTCTTAAAATATCCAAAAAAAGAAAATCCGTATCGTGAGGTGGAGGAACGAATTTTCGATTGGCATGAATTACAAACACCGCTACCAGAAGAAGAGCGTCAGGAACAAGCCGCACGTTGTATGAATTGTGGTATTCCTTTTTGTCATACAGGCTCCTTTTATGGGGGACAACGCGCAGTTTCTGGTTGTCCCAATGATAATCTGATTCCAGAGTGGAACGATCTAGTTTATCAAGGCCGATATAAAGCGGCATTTGAGCGTCTTGCACGTACCAATCCATTGCCAGAAATGACCGGACGTGTCTGTCCTGCACCTTGTGAGAAAGGCTGCACGGAAGCTCTGAATGGGGATGGAGTAGCCATTCACGACAATGAACGATTTATCATTGATACGGCTTTTGAAAATGACTGGGTAAGAGAGTCTGGTTTACCGACAGAATCAAAAACAGGCTTTAAAGTAGCCGTGGTTGGGAGTGGACCTGCAGGATTGTCGGCTGCTTGGCGTTTAAATCAACTAGGGCACCAAGTTACGGTTTATGAACGTAGTGATCGCTTTGGTGGCTTATTGATGTATGGCATTCCTAATATGAAATTAGATAAAGATATTGTGCAGCGGCGTATTGATTTGATGGCAGAGTTAGGTATTGAATTTATTGCGAATACAGAAATTGGTCGGGATATTTCAGCAGAAGAATTACAAGACAGTTATGATCGTGTTCTCCTTGCCACTGGTGCAAGTGTTCCGCGTGATTTGAAAATTCCAGGACGAGAGCTAGAAGGTGTTCGCTTTGCTGTCGATTATTTAACCGAAGCAACAAGAGATGTGCTAAAACATGGGAAACAAGCAACGAGTCGTAAATTGGAAGGGAAACATGTCATCGTGATTGGTGGAGGTGATACAGGAAACGATTGTATTGGATCAGCAGTTCGACAAGGAGCTGCATCGGTGCGCCAGTTAGAAATCACGCCAGAATTACCTGGGCAACGCCAAGCGAGCAATCCGTGGCCTGAATATCCAATGACCAGTCGCAAAGGCTACGGACAAGAAGAAGCCGAATTTTTATACCAAGAACCACTTACAACTTATGCTACTTCGACAAGTGCTTTTATTGGCGCAGAACGTGGACAATTAATTGCCATTGAAACAGTAAAAGTTGGACAAAATTTCCAACCAATTGAAGGGACTAAAAAAGTTTTGAAAGCAGATTTAGTTTTACTTGCGATGGGTTTTTTAGGTCCAGAAAACGCCTTGTTTGATGCGTTTGATGTGGAGGAAATTTATGATGATTATACAACAAATAACGAACGTGTAATGGTCGCTGGCGATGCAAGACGTGGTCCTAGTCTAGTTATCTGGGGAATTCGGGAAGGTCGTTTAGCAGCCGAAAAGATGGATGAATCCTTACGTGCATTAAGTTATCAATAAAAAAGTAGTTGGAATATCAGTCGATTGAACAGTGAACGATCCGAACGATAGAGAGAGTACCTGTAGTCTAGCAGGCTTTCGTCGCAAATTCACCAGAATTAGCGCTATTCACTCTAAATCATTCGGATCGTTTTATCCTGTGTTTACTTATGTCACAATCCTTGAAAACGAATGGAGCTCTTATCGCTCTGTTCGTTTTTTTGTATAATAACGTTCAAAGAGAATGAACAAACCAATACAACTAATAAATAAGAAAGTACCTGCTAAGAATCCCGGTGGTAGGTAAGTTAATTTGATTTCGTGGGTTCCTTTAGGGACTTTTAAGCTGATAAATGCTTCTTGGAAAGCTTCGATAGCCACTTTTTTGCCATCTAAAGTAGCACGCCAACCTTTATCATAAGGAATAGTCGTAATCAGTTGTTGCTCTTTGTTTGTCGTGATTGTTCCTTTTGCACTGCGTTTACCGGTGCTCATCTCAATGCTTTGTTGCTGAAGAGTATCAATAGCCCGTTGATATGCTTGTGTATCTAAAGTCACAACTTGAGGATGTTGGAAAGAAATTTCTTTCGTTCCATAAAAACTAGCCGTAAATTCAACGGTGGTTGGTACATCATAATATCCTAAATTATAGTATTGTCCATTAATACCAATTTGCGTTTTTCGCGATTCACCATTGACCGTAATGGTGGCAGTTGAACTTTCTAACTGTGAAAAATTAGTAGGATACAAACTTAAATAGGCTTGTGAATGAGCAGGAACGCTCACTTGCCACGTTACCTCTTTGGCAACATTTGTTGTTTCTTCAGAAAATTTTGTATGGTTGCCTTGCTCGGTAACTTTTGTATTTTTAGTGCCAATGCGAGTAATTGGATAAAAGTGGAAATACTGCTCATTTAAATCCGTTAATCCATTTAGTAAATTCGTTTGGCTACCTAAATTATCATTTTCATATTGCTCAATTTCATTACTTGCTGGATTAGCTAAAAAGGCTAATGGTAAGGCATTTTGATTTTCATAGAGTTTGTAAGAACCGCTTGTTGCCACTTCATTAAAGCCGTATTTGTCGACAGCTTGTTTGGCAATATTATATTTCACTGCCATTAAACTATCCATTAATACGGTATTATTTGGATAACGAATGTTTAAATTCGTTCCTCGTGAACGAAAACCAAGTTGATTTAAGTAACTGGACGAGTGGCGATTACGAATCGAAGAAAACAAACCAATCCCATTGTAACCATAATTGATACTATCATTTGACGATACAGGATCAAGATTTTCTAAGCGGTAAAAACCATCATTTTCTTTTTTTGTTTGAGTAACTAAAGTTTTAATATCTTTAAAGGGTTCCGTATATAAACTACGAGAAGCATAATTCCAATCATCTAATATCCCATGAACCATGCCATTTGTGTTTAATGCCATTTCCAAAGAAACAAATAGCAATGTAAATAAAGCAAAGCGTTTTTTGGTAAATAAGCCTTTTTGATAAAAAGCAATGACTAAGCTATAAACAATTAAAAAGACCATTGTTAAAACAAAAGAAGTGAGCGTGAGGTAGTCGTAACTATCTTCAGGAATAAAGCCATAAGTTAACCCAAAAATTACCATCCATGTTAATAAAATACCTAACATCGTTCCACGATCTTTTACTTTAAATTGTTCCCAACCGTATCCAGCAAGCATCACAATTAAAAAAGATAACAGATACGCATAACGGAATAAGAACATATTTGGTGCATGCATGCCATGCCAAAATAAATTTAAAGGTGTGATATAGAAACTTGCCATTAAGACGGCAAATATTCCTAGGTACAATAGTTTGTTTTTCCAAGGAATAGCGCGTGAGACAAAATAAAGGGTACAAAACATTAATGGAAGTAAGCCCACAAAAATAAATGGAATGGAACCATATTTTGTATTGTCATAAACACCAATCATATTTTTAACAAAAAAATCTAACCAATTGGTCGCAGCAGTTTTAAACGTGGTGATTTGTGTTAGCTCTTCACCATTTGTTCGTAAGTCTAAGATTGCTGGTAAAATAATAATCATTGCCGCGCCACCAGCTAAGAGTGACGTAACCCCATACGGAATAATTCGTTTTTTATAAGTAGACCATTGACTAAATAAGCGAGCAAGGAAATACAGAACGGAAAAAATACCAATCATAAAGCCCATATAAAAACTAGAGAAAAAGAGCATGAAATAACTAATAAATAATAATTTAGGTTTTCCATCATCTAATAAGCGATTAATTCCCCAGATAATTAAGGGTAGATAGACAAATGCGTCCAACCACATAATTAATTCTGAATGAGCAGTAACAAAAGACATAAGCGCATAACAAACAGCTAATGTCACATAGTGCCATTGATGCAATTTAAACGTATGCTTAGCGTAAAACCAAAAAGCTAAGCCAGCACTGCCAATTTTGATTAAAGTCAAGAAATATAAGGCATCAGGCATCCATTGATTGGGGAATAAAATCACTAATGGTGTGAAAAATCCACCGAGATAATAAGAAACCAATGCAAGATAATTCAACCCTAAGGAAGCATGCCACGTATAAAAAATACTTTGTTTTCCTAGTAAAACATTTCGAAAACTTGCATGGAAATTAGAAAATTGCGAAAATGCATCGCTGGCTAATACACTTCGACTACTCCCAGGGAAAATACCAATGGTCAAATAGATAATTGCCATAAGTAGCAAGGGAATAAAGAAGCTTGCGAGCATGTAGGTTTTATTTTGTTTACAAAACGCTTTGATCGTTGCCAAGAAAATTGCCTCCTAACATGGAATAAAATTTTTGCTTTAAGTGTAACATAGAATCAAAATAAGTAGCAAAAATAGCTGTGATAAAGCTATTTTTTTATAAAAAAATATATGTTACGATACAAAAAATGAAAGGAGTTTACCATGTCACGAGCAGAGCAAGCAATATTTACCAATATGTGTATGATTGAAAATGAAAAGGGACAGATTTTGATTCAAGATCGTCAAAAACCCGATTGGCCAGGCGTGACTTTTCCGGGTGGTCATGTCGAAAAGGCAGAATCGTTTTGTGAATCGGTTATTCGGGAAGTCCATGAAGAAACGGGACTCGTGATTACTCAACCTCTTTTATGTGGCGTGAAACAATTCCAAACCAAACAACAAGAGCGATATGTTGTGTTATTTTATCGCGCGAAGGCTACGGGAGAGCTGCAAGCATCACGTGAAGGGGCGGTTTTTTGGATTGAAAAAGCAGACTTGACCAACTATGTTTTAGCCGAAGATTTTTTAGAGATGTATCAAATTTTTGTAGATGATTCATTATCCGAATTTTATTATGATGAACAAGATCAGGTGCATTTATTGTAACGAAATCCCCATGGAATCCTTTTTCCATGGGGATTTGTTAGTTGATTACGACCACTTGTTGGTAGATGCGGTCATATTTTTTGATATAATTTCGGGCTTTTTCGGGATTTTTTTGCATTTTTTCGAGGGTTTCAGGATTTTTAGTCGAGACAACCACACCAATAACATTATCGGGTTTGACTTTTTCAAAGGGGAGAAAAGCGACATAACTAAAGGGATCATCTTCAATGTTGTGCGTGGTTTCTGTGTAAGGTTCACCTGTGTCTGCTTTTGCTAGACGAATCGATAAAGATTTGTAGTCTTCACTTGTTGTGAAAGTTAAGTGATAGATTTGTTCTTTGTAACCAACAAAAGAGACTGTATCCAAACGTGGAGTTTCGCTCTCGCTTCCGAAATAACGATCATTAAGATAGATATCTTGATCTTTCGGTCGCTTTATTTCATACGTAAAAACGGTTACTTGTTCACTTGGCAAGCGTGTGACATCGATTGATTCTTTGGGTGTGGACGACAAATATAAAAAGATTCCTCCACAAATCAATGCCACTATAATAATGAATCCCCAAATATTCTTTTTCATTTTCTCACTCCTCTACAATTAATAGCATGCTTTATTTTATTATACGCTGTAAATGTAAAGGTTTCCAATTGAAGGTGATAAAAAAGCAAAGGAAAAAATCCTTTGCTTAGTGTTTTTCGCGTAAGGCGAGTGGTTTATCTAAAATTTCTTTGTAAATCATCGCATTTACAAGTTGTTTTTTAGGTAAGACTGTTGTTTCTTTTTTAGTTTGCTTCGTTTTGGTTACAGCTGTCGGACGTGTTTTAGTCGCAACTGGTTGTTGGACACGTACCTGTGACGCTGGCCGTTGTTTTTGTTGCTGTGCTTGTTGCAGGCGTTGCTTTGTTTGTTCTTGTTTTGCTTTTTCTTCTGCTGTCAGCATATGCCGCTTTTGAACCGTATGTTTATTTCGTTGTTGTTTTTGTTGTTCTTCTTGATAGGCCGCCTGAAATTCATCTTTTATTTGTTGCATAAAACCTTTACTAGATGTTTTTTTGGCAGGCTGTTGACCAGCGCGGGTAATTTGTCCACTTTGACGTTGCTGTTTTTTTCGTTGCTCTTGCTTGGATTTTCTAGCTAGAGCAACCAGCAAGATAATTAAAAGTAACGGTCCGAAGCTAAAAATAAATTGAATGATTAACGCAAAGATAGCATACATAACGATCACGCTTCTTCGTCTGGTTGCTCTGCTTGTTCAGAAATTGCGGCTCTCATTTCAGTATCTGCGTTGATGTTTTGCATTTTATAGTAATCCATCACGCCTAAATTACCACTGCGTAATGCTTCTGCCATTGCCAATGGAACTTCAGCTTCGGCTTCCACAACTTTTGCACGCATTTTTTGAACTTCAGCACGCATTTCTTGTTCTTGGGCAACCGCCATTGAGCGACGTTCTTCGGCTTTAGCCTGGGCAATATTTTTATCAGCTTCTGATTGGTCAGTTTGCAATTCGGCACCGATGTTACGACCGACATCAACATCGGCAATATCAATGGATAGAATTTCAAAGGCAGTTCCAGAATCTAAGCCTTTTTTCAAAACAGTTTTAGAAATCGAATCAGGATTTTCCAATACATCTGAATGTTTGGCAGAAGACCCTACCGTTGTAACAATCCCTTCACCAACTCGGGCGATGATAGTATCTTCACCTGCACCACCGACTAGGCGTTCAATATTGGCACGAACAGTTACTTTCGCTTTTACGACAATTTCAATTCCGTTTTTGGCTACAGCTGCAATTTTTGGTGTTTCGATAACTTTTGGATTAACCGATACTTGCACGGCTTCAAATACATCGCGACCTGCCAAATCAATTGCGGCAGCTTGTTCAAATTCCAAATCGATATTGGCACGTTGCGAAGCGATTAATGCATCGATTACTCGATTGACATTACCACCTGCTAAGAAATGGGCTTCTAATTCGTTTGTGGATAAGATTAAGCCGGCTTTAGTTGCTTTGATTAGAGGTTGGATAATTTTTTGTGGATTGACTCTTCTTAAGCGCATCCCAATTAATGTTCCAATGCTCACTTTTACCCCTGAAAAATAAGCGGTAATCCATAATCCTACCGGTACAAAGCGTAAAAATAGCGCAAGGGCAAATAAAATGACCACAGCTAAAATAACTAGACCGATATAACTACTTCCAGTATCTGAAATATACATACTATTCATCACCTTTCTGTTTGTAACTTCTGACTAAAATTTTTGTTCCTTGAATTTTTTCGATGACAATGGGTGAATTTATTGAAATGAGTCCTTCTGTACTTAAAACATCGTAAGTTGGACTATCGGCTCCACCAAATGTTGCTTTGCCTGAAGGACGCAAGGGCGTCTGAGCAACACCGACTAAACCGGGTTGTAAAACAATTTTGTTTTCTTCTGCTTTTTCTTCGTTTTGCGTTTGTAAGTTGGTATTCAAAACCAGTTTATTGATTCCGGTTAATGAATATCCACGACGAACTAGATAGACAATCACAGCAGTTGAGATTACTACTGACATGCTTAAATCGCGAATAGTTTGGAAAATATCACCAATCGTATAATATAAGCCACCGATGACTAAGGCAGTACCGAGTAGGCCCACAAAGCCAAAACCGGGAATTAAGATTTCGAATACGATTAGGAGTAATCCTAGTGTAAACAGAATTAAAGGCACCCAATTTTCGATTCCAACGACATCGAAATAAAAGTAGAAACTGACAAGAGTGACAAGAGTTCCTGTTTTTGTCCACCGAGTTAAGAGGGCACAGACAATCCCGAGAAATCCAATGGCAAGTAATAAACCTTCCATAACATAACCTCCTGTATTTATTTGTGTTTCTAATTATAATGATAACATCTTATCGCAAACTTGTCATATCGAACTGTACAGGAGGAAACAAAAAAGCAAGGCAGATAAACGAGCAATCGTTTATCTGCCTTGCTTTTTAGGATAGAAAAAAACCGCTCGTAGTCGAACGGTTGGTCAATTGTGTTTAATTAAACGCGCTCAACTTTTCCAGATTTCAAAGCACGAGTTGAAACCCAAACTTTTTTAGGTTTTCCGTCGATTAATACGCGAACTTTTTGCAAGTTAGGTTTAACAGTACGTTTTGAAGCATTCATTGCGTGAGAACGGTTATTACCACTTGATGTTTTACGACCAGTAAAGTAGCAAACTTTTGCCATTGTTTATTTCCTCCTTTGCCTTGATGTTGGAGCGCTAAAAATCGGCTCATACTGTATGAATTTATCACAATTTTCATTTCTTTGCAAGTATATTTTCTTTCATTCATTGACTTTTTTGTAAGAACATTGTAAATTAAACAAGGTTATAAAGCTATTTTTTAATGGATGTATTGTCCATATCCATTTAACAGCGCTCTTCTTTTAATTGTAGGGTAGCTATGTTAGAATATTGTAGAAGAAAATAGACCAATAGTCTGTTAAGGAGGCTTTATCATGGCTGTAAAAATTAAAACGTCATCTGGAACAATTGAAATTACGAACGAGGTAATCGCAACGGTTGTCGGTGGTGCTGCAACGGATGTCTTCGGAATTGTAGGTATGGCAAGTAAAAATCAAATCAAAGATAATATCAATGAAATTTTACGTAAAGAAAATTACGCTCGAGGCGTCGTTGTACGTCAAGAAGAAAATGGCATTGCGGTTGATGTGTATACAATCGTGAGCTATGGAACAAAGATTTCAGAAGTATCACGCAATGTTCAAGAAAAAGTAAAATACAATCTCGAAACAATGTTAGGCGTTGTTGCAAATTCAGTGAACGTATTTGTTCAAGGTGTACGTGTATTGCCTGATTAGTAGGCAGACAACAAGCTGAGTATTCAGCGGTTGATCTTAAGGAGGATTTATCAGTGAAAGTAACGAATATTAGCGCAGGGCAGTTCCAAGAAATGGTTCAAGCTGGCGCCAATCGTCTACAAACAAATGCAGAATTCGTCAATTCATTAAACGTATTCCCAGTTCCCGATGGTGATACTGGTACGAATATGAACTTATCAATGACAAGTGGAGCAAAAGCTGTAGCCGATTCAACTTCTGAGAAAGTTGGAGAACTAGCGAACCATTTATCAAAAGGCTTGTTAATGGGAGCGCGTGGAAACTCTGGCGTTATCTTATCTCAATTATTCCGTGGATTTGCCAAACAAATCCCTACAGTGGATACATTGACTGCCGAAGATTTGGCAAAAGCATTTACACATGGTGTGGAGACTGCTTACAAAGCAGTTATGAAACCTGTTGAAGGAACAATTTTGACTGTTGCTCGTGTAGCAGCAGAATTTGGTGAGAAAAAAGCTGCTGAAACCGACGACTGTGTAGAAGTGATGACAGCAGTAGTAACTGGTGCAAAACGTGCCTTAGCCAAAACGCCTGATTTATTACCTGTTTTAAAAGAAGTTGGGGTTGTCGATAGTGGTGGTCAAGGACTATTGTTCATCTATGAAGGCTTTTTAAGTGTTTTAAATGGTGAATATGTTGTAGAAGAAAATTTTGTCACACCAGCTGCAATGGAAGAAATGGTCAATGCTGAGCATCACCGTAGCGTGCAAGGGCAATTATCTACTGAAGATATTACCTTTGGCTATTGTACAGAAATCATGGTGAAAATTGGTGAAGGACCAACTGTTGAAAGCGAATTTGACTATGAAACGTTCCGTAACTACTTAAATGAATTAGGTGATTCTTTATTAGTTGTCAATGATGATGAAATTATCAAAGTACACGTGCATACAGAATACCCTGGTGAAGTAATGAATTACGGTCAAAAATTTGGTTCATTAGTGAAAATAAAAGTAGACAACATGCGTCTGCAACACGAAACAATTTTAGAAAATGATGCGCCTCAAGCCAAACCACGTACGCCATATGCAATTATTGCGATTGCAGCAGGTAGTGGTGTGCAAGAATTGTTTACAAGTCTAGGTGCTTCTTATGTTATCAGCGGTGGCCAAACAATGAATCCAAGTACAGAAGATATCTTAAAAGCTATTTCTGAAGTGAATGCAGATCAAGTCATCGTATTACCAAACAATAAAAATATTTTCATGGCGGCAGATCAAGCAGCAGAAGTTGCTGAAATCCCAGTAGTCGTTGTACCATCTCGTACGATTTCTCAAGGAATGACAGCAATGTTAGCCTTTAATGATCAAGTATCCTTAGATGAAAATAAAGCAGCAATGACAGAAATGTTAGATAGCGTTGTAAGTGGTTCAATTACACATGCGATTCGTGATACTTCCATTGATGGCATCGAAATTAAAAAAGGCGACTTTTTAGGGATGATTGATGGCAAGATTGTGGTATCAAAAGATGATTCATTTACTGTTTCGATGGAAACGTTAGAAAAAATGATGAACGAAGATACAGAAATCATTACTATTATCATTGGTGAAGAAGGTTCACAAGAAGACGCTGAAAAAATGGAAAAAGCGCTGCTTGAAATCGATGGAGATTTAGAAATTGAAATTCACACTGGCGATCAACCAGTTTATCCATATTTATTCTCAGCAGAATAAACATAGTCACTTTGCGTATAATTACTTAGTGAGTGCGCAATAAACTAAAAAAAGCTTGGTCAATTCACTTTGGACCAAGCTTTTTTTAGAAGAAAGGAGGAAGTACGATGTTACAAGAATCTGTTCGCGTATTAGCTGGAGTTGGTGAAAAACGTGCACAAGATTTAGCCGATTTAGGGATTGATACGGTAGGCGATTTAATGGCGTACTATCCTTTTCGTTATGATGATATTCAAGAACGACGACTCACAGAAATTCAAGATCAAGAAAAAGTGACGATTAAAGGACTGGTTGTTTCACCACCAGTAGTTAGCCGTTTTGGCTATAAAAAAACACGGTTGCAATTTCGCATGATGCAAGATCGTGATGTGTTCAGTGTATCATTTTTTAATCAACCCTATTTAAAAGATAAAATCGTGGTGTCAGAAGATATTGCTGTTTATGGAAAATGGGATGCGAAGCGTAAAACATTAACAGGAATGAAAATTCTTGGGAGTAACAGTGAAGGAGATTTTGCGCCGATTTATCACGTGAATAAAGCCATTCGACAGACGACATTAATTGATTTAATTACCAAAGCATTTGATCAATTCGGCGAGGCTATTGAAGAAAATTTACCTGTATCTTTAATTGATAAATACCGCTTACTGTCAAAAAAGAAGCAATGTATGCAATGCACTTTCCATTAAATCCAGAACAGCATCATCAAGCAAAACGTCGCGTGGTGTTTGAAGAATTTTTCTTATTCCAAATGAAAATTCAAGGTTTGAAAAAAGCGGAAAAAGCCGAAACCAATGGCATTGCGGTTTTGTATGATATTGAGCGCTTGAAAACTTTTACGCAAGGTCTGCCATTTGAATTAACCAATGCTCAAAAACGTGTGACCAATGAAATTTGTCGTGATTTACGAAGCCCCAAACATATGCAACGTTTGCTTCAAGGAGATGTAGGAAGCGGAAAAACAGTTGTAGCGGCCATTGCTTTATATGCAACCGTCACAGCAGGTTTTCAAGGAGCATTAATGGTACCAACAGAAATTTTAGCCCAACAACATATGGAAAGCTTACAGCAGCTTTTTGACGTTGCTGAAGTCCGAGTGGCTTTATTAACGGGCTCTACCAAAACGAAAGAACGGCGAGAAATTTTAGCTGATTTAGTTAAGGGAGAAATCGACGTGATTGTAGGAACCCATGCGTTAATTCAAGAAGGGGTTGATTTTGCGAATTTGGGATTAGTCATCACAGATGAACAACATCGTTTTGGTGTGAACCAACGACGAGTTTTACGGGAAAAAGGTTTTCAACCAGATGTCTTGTTTATGACAGCAACCCCCATTCCCAGAACCTTAGCTATCACAGCTTACGGAGAAATGGACGTTTCAATTATTGATGAAATGCCAGCTGGTCGTATTCCCGTGGAAACACGTTGGATTCGTCCGCCACAATTAGACAAAGTCTTAGAATGGTCGTACCAAGAACTCAATGCCGGTCATCAAATGTATGTGATTTGTCCTTTAATTGAGGAATCTGAAATGTTAGATGTGCAAAATGCAGTGGCTATTTATGAAGAATTGCAGGAATATTTTGCGCCAAAATTTAACGTCAGTCTTTTACATGGGAAGATGAAAAATAGTGAAAAAGATGAAATTATGGAGACGTTTAAAAACAATGAAAGTCAAGTCTTGGTATCGACAACAGTTATTGAAGTCGGCGTTAACGTTCCCAATGCCACGATGATGTTAATTATCGATGCCGATCGTTTTGGGCTGGCTCAGTTGCATCAATTGCGTGGTCGTGTCGGTCGAGGAGCAGAAGCGTCTTATTGTGTTTTAGTAGCCAATCCTAAAAATGACACTGGGAAAGAACGCATGAAAATTATGACTGAAACGACAAATGGATTTGTCGTTAGCGAAAAAGATTTGGAATTACGTGGTCCAGGAGAAGTTTTCGGTTTCCGTCAATCAGGTTTACCGGAATTTGCGGCCGCCGATTTAGTAACAGATGCACACATTTTAGAAGTGGCACGTAAAGAAGCACAAGCACTCTGGAAAATGGAACAATGGGAAATTTTACCTGAGTATACAGCTCTAGCCAACTACTTAGAAAAAGAGGGCGAAAATCAATTTTTTGATTAAACAGTATGATATACTAGGTAACGAATAAAGGAAGGAGTGCTACACACATGAAAATTGCTGTTGATGCCATGGGTGGCGACAATGCCCCTCAAGCCATTGTAGAAGGTGTCATGTTAGCGAAAAAAGAATTTTCCGATATCGAGTTTTTACTTTACGGAAAAGAAGCTGAAATTAGAAAATATATAACGGATGAAACGAACATCACAATTATCCATACTGATGAAAAAATTAATAGTGACGATGAACCAGTCAAAGCGATTCGTCGTAAAAAACAAGCCTCAATGGTCTTAGCAGCTCAAGCAGTCAAAGCTGGAGAAGCAGATGCGATTTTTTCAGCAGGCAATACAGGAGCATTGTTAGCAGCCGGACTGTTTATTGTCGGACGAATCAAAGGTATTGAACGTCCTGGTTTAATGTCCACAATGCCAGTAATTGGTCAAGAAGGTGCCTTCGACATGTTAGATTTAGGTGCCAATGCTGAAAACAAAGCAGAGCATTTACTTCAATATGGTATCTTAGGTTCTTTTTATGCACAAAATGTGCGTAACATAACTAAACCACGAGTGGCTTTATTAAATAATGGGACAGAAGATACCAAAGGTAGTGAAGTGACGAAAAAAGCTTTTGAGTTGTTGAGTCACGAACCTGCGATTCATTTTGTAGGAAACGTAGAAGCTCGTGAATTGCTAAACGGCGTGGCTGATGTGGTGGTGACAGATGGTTTTACTGGAAATGCTGTGTTAAAATCAATCGAAGGAACAGCGATGAACATTATGAGTCTGTTAAAACAAGCCATTTTAGGTGCAGGCGTTAAAGGCAAATTAGGCGCTTTATTATTAAAAGATGCATTAAGCGGCTTAAAAGATGAGATGGATTATGCCAAATATGGTGGTGCCGTATTATTTGGCTTAAAAGCACCCGTTGTTAAAACGCATGGCTCTACAGGTCCTGAAGCTGTGGCAACAACCATTCGCCAAATTCATACAATGCTTGCGACAGATGTGGTGGGTAAATTAGTCCATCAATTTGAAGAAAAAGTCTCAGAATAACGCTTTTTTGTGTAATCATAATGAAATCTTTGTCATGAAAATGCAAAAAAGCTAGACAAATGCCGAAGAAAGTCGTAAAATATGGCGTAGCTCTTTTTAGACTTTGGTCAAAAGCGTGGAGGTGAATGCAATTGACGCGTGAGGAAGTATTTACAAAAGTAGCCAATGTAATCGCAAATCACTTTGAAGTGGATCCCAATCAAGTAACGGATGCCACTAGTATTAAAGATGATTTAAATGCCGATTCTATTAGTGTAATGGAATTTGTGTTAGAATTGGAAGAAGAGTTTGGTACAGAGATTTCTGATGAAGATGCAGAACAAATCCAAACAGTCGGTGCAGCAGTAGATTATATTGCAACCCATTTAGCTTAATAACTTGGTGAAGGTGATTGAATGTTCAAACATTTAATCATCTTCTTTTTGCATTTTGAGCGTTTAGGGTGCTGCTTGCAAATAAAAAATACGTTCTATATAATTACTAAGAATTTGATATGGTTGTGAAAAATAAAAGGATTTTCTTGCTAAAGGGAACATTCACTGATTTTTGATTCAATCATAATTTTTAGATGAAGAGAGGGGAAATAGCTTGTCAGAAGAGAAACAATTACTAGATGTTCACAATCTGCATACTAGTTTCCGAATCAGAGATGACTATTTTGATGCTGTAGATGATGTGTCATTTACGTTAAACCGTAACGAAATTTTAGCGATTGTAGGTGAATCTGGTTGTGGAAAAAGCACTCTAGCAACGACTATTATGGGGTTGCATGATCCGTTAAAAACAAAAATTACGGGCGACATTATTTATCAAGACTTGAATTTAGCCAATCTTAACGAAACACTTTATAACAAAATTCGTGGCAATGACATGGGCATGATTTTTCAAGACCCATTATCAGCATTAAACCCTTTAATGCGCATTGAAGACCAAATTGAAGAAGGTTTGTCTTACCATACCGCAATGAACGCTGAAGAACGTCAAGCGCGTGTATTAGAATTGTTGGGACAAGTCGGTATTCCTAATCCCAAACGAGTAAGTCGCCAATACCCGTATGAATTATCAGGAGGCATGCGCCAACGAGTGATTATTGCGATTGCCATTGCGTGTAAACCGCCAATTATTATTGCGGATGAACCAACAACTGCCTTAGATGTAACGATTCAAGCTCAAATTTTAGACGTATTGACAGATTTACAAAAAGAAACAGAAGCAGGCATTATCTTAATTACGCATGATTTAGGTGTTGTAGCTGAAATGGCTGATCGGGTAGCTGTGATGTATGGCGGGCAATTCGTTGAAGTTGCTAGCGCAGAAGAATTATTTGATAACCCGAAACATCCCTATACACGGTCATTGTTGCAATCGATCCCGCAAGAAGAAACCGAAGCTGATTTACACGTGATTGATGGCGTCGTCCCATCGTTGAAAAATATGGAACGAGTGGGCTGTCGCTTTGCTCCACGTATTCCATGGATTCCAGAAGATGCCCACGAACAAAATCCAACGTTGCATGAAGTAGCACCCGAGCATTTTGTTCGTTGTACTTGCTACCAACATTTCCATTTTAAAGACGAGGAGTCGGATATATGTCAGAATTAATTACAATCAACGATCTGAAAATTCATTATCCTATTCGCAGTGGTTTTTTTAATTTAGTAACCGACCATGTCTATGCAGTTGATGGCGTGGATTTTACGATTGAAAAAGGAAAAACGTATGGTTTAGTTGGGGAATCAGGTTCAGGGAAATCTACAATAGGGAAAGCGATTGTTGGTTTGGAAAAAGTAACCAGCGGGTCAATTATTTATGACGGACAAGATATTACAAAATCCGCTGTTCGTAAAAAGATGAATTACAATAAAGACGTGCAAATGATTTTTCAAGATTCCATGTCTAGTTTAAATCCTAAAAAACGAGTCTTAGATATTATCGCAGAACCGTTACGCAATTTTGAACGATTAAGCGACCAAGAAGAGAAAAAACGTGTGAAAGAACTGTTGGATATAGTTGGCATGCCAGAAGATGCTCTTTATAGATATCCACATGAATTTTCAGGAGGGCAACGCCAACGATTAGGAATCGCACGCGCAGTTGCATCGAATCCTAAACTAATCGTGGCGGATGAACCTGTTTCCGCCTTAGATTTATCCGTACAAGCTCAAGTCTTAAATTTTATGAAACGAATTCAAGAAGAATACAAATTAAGTTATTTATTTATTTCACACGATTTAGGGGTAGTGAAACATATGTGTGACACGATTGCAATTATGTATAAAGGACGTTTTGTTGAGATTGGAACACGGGAAGATATCTATAATCAGCCACAACACATTTACACAAAACGGTTATTGTCTGCCATTCCACAAATTGATGTTCGTAATCGCGAGATACATAAAGCACAGCGTCGTGCAGTCGAACAAGAATACCAGCTCCATCAAAAAGATTATTATGATGAAAATGGCCGGGTCTACGATTTAGTTGAGTATACACCGACTCATCAAGTCGCGTTAATTAATGGAGGTGTCAACTAATGTGGAAAACCATTTTACGTCGCTTACTTTTGATGATTCCTCAAGTCATTATTTTAAGTTTGTTAATTTTTGTATTAGCTAAAATGATGCCAGGAGATCCTTTTACCGGATTGATTGACCCATCAACTGATCCTGCGCGTTTGGAAGAATTACGTCAAGCAGCTGGTTTTTACGATCCATGGTATATTCAATACTTCCGCTGGATTAATAATGCATTACACGGCGATTTTGGGATTAGTTATATGTATAAATATGAGGTGACGACAGTTATTGGACAACGTATCGGTAATACGCTTCGTTTATCAGTGATTTCAGTGATTTTAACGTATGCACTTGCGATTCCTCTAGGATTGTATGCAGGTCGGTATCAAAATTCTTGGTTTGATAAAGCCGTTGTGGTTTATAATTTTATTAGTTTTGCCATACCGACGTTTGTGTTGGCGTTATTAATGGTCTATATTTTTGGTTTTAAATTGGGGTGGTTCCCAACAAGTGGCAGTGTTTCCATCAATGCGGTTCCGAGAACATTTGGCTATTTCATGAGTCAGCTCTACCATGTGATTTTACCAGCAATTGTTCAAGCGTTATTAGGAACGGCCGTCACAATTCAATATTTGCGTAGCGAAGTAATTGATGCGAAGCAGATGGATTATGTGCGGACAGCCCATTCGAAAGGCGTACCCACTGGGAAAGTCTTTAATCACCATATTTTTCGTAATGCGTCGTTACCAATTATCTCGACTTTAGGTTATGAAATCACAGGTTTGATTGCTGGTTCAGTGATGATTGAACAAATTTTTAGTTATCCAGGAATCGGGAATTTATTTATTTCTAGTATTAATCAACGTGATTATTCAGTCATTACTGCCTTAATCTTATTGTTTGGATTAGCAACGTTAATTGGCACGTTGTTATCAGATATTATCATGAGTATTGTCGATCCACGAATACGAGTACAATAAAATGGGAGGAAAGTCACGTATGTCAATAGAACAAACAGAGCAACAAGAAGCAGTGTCTATTCCGCCCATGGGAATCCGGATGATTGCTCGAGAATTTAAAAAAGATCAATTGGCGATGTTTTCGTTAACAGTACTCATTATCATTTTATTATTTGCCTTCATTGGTGCAATGATTTTAGATCAAAATGTTATAACCAAAATTAATATTTTAGATCGTTTTGCCCGCCCAGGAGATAGTTCAATGACAGGACACAAATATTTTTTGGGGACAGATGAAGGGGGTCGTGATATATTTGGTTTATTAGTTTTTGGTGCACGTAATTCCATCTTCATTGGATTTTCGATTACAATCATTACCTCGATTATCGGTGTGTTTGTCGGTTTGATTGCCGGTTATTACGGTGGAATTATCGATAGTATCATTATGCGAATTGTCGACTTTATTATGATTTTACCAATTATGTTAATTATCATTGTGTTAGTGACAATTGTACCTCGTTACAATGCGTTAACGCTGGTTTGGATTATGTCGGCCTTTTATTGGGTCGGTAAAGCACGATTGTTTCGTGCAAAAACGCTATCTGAATCAAGACGAGACTATATTAGTGCATCAAAAACATTAGGATCATCTGATTTTAAAATTATTTTCCGTGAATTATTGCCCAATGTCAGTTCGTTAATTATCACGAATTTAACGATGAATTTTGCAGCAAATATCGGAATTGAAACAAGTTTAACGTTCTTAGGCTTTGGCTTACCATCAAAAACACCAAGTTTGGGGACTTTAACGGCATATGCGAATAACTCAGAAACCTTGGCAAATCGTCCATGGATTTGGGTGCCAGCCTCACTCTTAATCCTGGTATTAATGCTAAGTATCAACTATGTCGGTCAAGCATTGAAACGCTCTGCAGATGCTCGTCAGCGTTTAGGCTAAAATAAGGAGGACACATAAATGAAGAAAAAAATAGTGATTGGTTTAATCACAGTAGCTGGTTTTTCCCTGACACTGGCTGCTTGTAGCAATAAAATTGATGAAACGCAACCTACAGAAGAAAAGAAAGAACATAAATTTTCACCTGCTGTCAAAAACAAAGGAGAAGCGATTGCAGGGCAAACATTAGAAATCGCACAAGTTTCTTCAAATGATTTTACAGGGATTTTTTCAAGAACATTTGCGACAAATACCTTGGATTCAAGTTTCTTTGAACCAGCCGATGAGCCATTGTTTACTTATGACGAAGATTTACGTGTACGTGATGGCGCAGCTGCCATAAAATTTGATGAAAAGCAAAAACAAGTTCGTTTAACCTTACGAGACAATTTAAAATGGAATGACGGCGAAGATGTGACTGCCGATGACATTATCTTTACCTATGAAGTCATTGCTGACAAAGATTACGATGGTGTGCGTTATAACAACAATATTCGTAATATCGTAGGCATTGAAGAATTCCATGACGGCAAAGCAGAGACTATTTCAGGAATTGAAAAAATCAATGACAAAGAAGTCGTGATTACGTACAAAGAATTTACTCCTTCCATGCTACAAGGTGGCGGTAGTGTATGGAGTTCAGTGATGCCAAAACATGTATTTGAAGATATTCCCGTAAAAGACATGGAAGCATCCGATGCTGTTCGTAAAAATCCAGTGACGTTTGGTCCTTATTATGTGAGCAAAGTTATTCCGGGTGAATCTGTAGAATTTTTACCAAATAAATATTATTATGGTGAACAACCAAAATTAGATAAAATTGTCATGAAAAAAGTACCCACCGCTTCTGCCACCGCTTCGATTGCTGCAAAAGAATACGATATTTATGTGGGGATGCAAACAGCTGAATATACTTCTTGGCAAAATTCAGAAGGCTATGACATTTTAGGACAACAACAAACCTCTTATAGCTACATTGGCTTTAAGCTAGGTTATTGGGATGCGGAAGCGTCTAAAAATAAATATAATCCCGAAGCTAAAATGGCAAACAAAGAACTGCGACAGGCGATTGGTTATGCGATTGATAATGAAACCATTGCAACTCAGCTGTACAATGGTCTGCAAGTTCGTGCAAATTCATTAATCGTTCCAGCATTTACTTCGTTGCATGACGATACTTTTGAAGGATTTACGTACAATCCAGAAAAAGCGAATGAACTATTGGATCAAGCGGGATATAAAGATATCAATGATGATGGTATTCGTGAAGATCCAGAAGGTAACCCATTTAAAATTAATTTTGCTTTCCGTGACGGTGGGGATACTGCGCAAGCATTAGCTGAATATTATATCCAACAATGGTCAGAAGTTGGTTTGGACGTGGAATTAACCTCAGGGCGTTTAATTGAAGTGAACTCGTTTTATGAAATGTTAGAAAACGATGATCCGAAAATTGATATGTACCAAGCAGGTTGGTCAACAGGATTCGATCCAAATCCAACTGGTTTATACAGTGAAAACGGCGCATTCAACTATACCCGCTTTGTCTCAGAAAAAAATGAAGAATTGTTAAATGCACTTTCAAGCACAGAAGCCCTTGATCCAGCTAAAGCTAAACAACTTTATAGCGATTGGCAAGCCTATGTTTTTGATGAAGCATACGTTATTCCAACAACCTACGCGTATGAAGTCGTTCCGGTATCTGAACGGGTGACAGGTTATGACATTTCTCGTGACTTAGATCATTACGTTTATGCTGATTTAGGCGTGACAGCTGAAAAACGATAAATCAATCTGTGGGAATTAGTAGTGAATGAAACACCTCTGTTGCATGCAACAGAGGTGTTTTTATATGGAAGCAAGCGAGGGTGATTCACAACAAGATTGAATTTATTTTGTTGGGCGTTGACTTCCTCTATTATAGGGAGATGCTAGTAATCAAAGGACGGTGCTTGTGAGTCATCGCTTTTATGATAAAGCACTAAATTTTCCCAAAGTTTTCTACTTGATTGTACGTCAATCGTTTCCTAATTAGGGAAAAAACAGTATAATGAAACAGTGTGAATAAAAAGAATAAAGGAATGGAACGAATGGATAATCAGTTAATCAACGAACTAAAAGAAAAGTTTAACATTGTGTTTCGGGATGTTAGTTTACTGGAACAGGCATTTACCCATTCATCTTATGTGAATGAGCACCGTAATTTACAACTATCCGATAATGAACGCTTGGAATTTTTAGGCGATGCCGTCTTAGAATTACTGGTTTCACGCTTTTTGTACAATCAATTTCCAACTGTACCAGAAGGGCGATTAACCAAACTACGTGCAGCAATTGTCCGAGAAGATAGTTTAGCTAAATTTGCTAAGGAATGTCATTTTGACCGCTATATTCGTCTTGGTAAAGGAGAAGAAAATTCTGGTGGACGCAAGCGTCCGTCACTGTTATGTGATTTGTTTGAATCATTTTTAGGCGCATTGTATTTAGATCAAGGATTAAAAGCAGTGCATGAATTTTTAGGCAAAATTGTGTTTCCTAAAGTAAAAGCAGGTGCTTTTTCACATGAGATGGATCATAAGACCCGTTTGCAAGAAGTCTTACAACGTTCAGGTGATGTTTTAATCGACTATCGACTTGTTAAAGAAGAAGGTCCAGCACATGAACGTTTGTTTTGGACAGAAGTTTTTTGTGATGGTCAATTGATTGGTAAAGGTCACGGAAAATCAAAAAAATTAGCAGAACAAGATGCAGCGGCCAATGCGCTAACGCATTTAGAAGAATGAGTGAGGAAATTAGGTGTATTTAAAACGAATTGAGATAGCTGGCTTTAAATCATTTGCTGATCGAACAGTCATTGATTTTGAAAACAGTGTGACAGCTGTCGTAGGACCAAATGGAAGTGGAAAAAGCAACATCACCGAAGCGATTCGTTGGGTATTAGGTGAGCAATCGGCCAAAAATCTACGTGGCGGAAAAATGCCAGATATTATTTTTGCCGGTTCAGACTCGCGTAAGCCATTAAATATCGCAGAAGTTACCGTTGTTTTAGACAATACAGATAACTATCTACCCGTAGATTACAGCGAGATTAGTGTCACACGTCGCTTACGTCGGAGTGGAGAAAGTGATTTTTTCTTAAATAAACAAAGTTGTCGTTTAAGAGACATTCAAGAATTATTTATGGACTCTGGCTTAGGGAAGGAGTCCTTTTCCATTATTTCACAAGGGAAAGTGGAAGCAATTTTTAGTAGTAAGCCAGAAGATCGTCGCGGGATTTTTGAAGAAGCAGCCGGTGTATTAAAGTATAAACAACGTAAAAGACAAGCAGAGCAAAAATTATTTGAAACGGAAGATAATTTAAGTCGTGTACAAGACATTGTTTATGAACTGGAAGACCAGCTCGCGCCATTGGAAGAGCAAAGTAAAACAGCAAAGCTTTACCTGGAATTAAAAGAACAATTTACGCAAGTGGATGTTGCGTATACTGTAGCAGAAATGAAGGAAGCAAAAGCCGTTTGGGATGATACGCAAGCCCAATTTGACCAATTGAATGAACAATTAGAAACAATTGCGCAGTCAATTCATGCGGAAGAAACCCAATTACAGGCATGGCGCTTGCGTCGAAGTACCTTAGACCAAACGCTAGAAGATGGTAATCAGAAGCATTTACGCGTAGTCGAAGCGTTAAAACAAGCAGAAGGGCAACAAGAAGTTTTGTTGGAACGCTCAAAGCATACGCAAAAAAGTAGCCAAGAATACCAAGAGAATTTTGAAGAAGTTTCTGAAAAAATCAGCGAGTTAGAAGAAGACAAAACGCAGTTGATTACGGAATTGTCACAAAAAAATGGACAAGTCCAACAGATGGAAAAACGTATTACGGAAGCGGAAGCTGAATTGTCGAAATATCAAAAATCAACCAAAGAAGTCATCGCTGAATTGCGTGGACAATACGTTGACGCGATGCAAGAACAAGCTAATATTGGGAATGAATTAAAATATTTAGATCGACAATACCAGCAAGAAATGGCGAAAAACCAAAATGGATTGGCCAAACAACAAACAATTAGTGCCGATGTGACAGCCAAAGAGCAACAACTAAAACAGTTGACACAAGAACTAACAACAGCGCAACAACAATTAACCGAACAACGTAGCACTTACGTTCAAACCAAAGAAAAAATTCAATTGAATCAACAACATTTTGCAGAAGCCCAAAAGAAAATGTATCAGTTAATGAATGATTTGCAGCAAGTGAAAGCTCGTCAAAAGAGTTTGCAAGACATTCAAGATAATTATACGGGGTTTTATCAAGGTGTTCGTCTAGTCTTGCAACATAAACAAGAGCTAGCGGGCATTGTAGGTGCAGTTGCAGAACTAATTGAAGTGCCTAACACGTATGCTTTAGCTATTGAAACAGCATTAGGTGGCGCAGCGCAACACATTGTCGTTGAAAATGAACGTGACGCTCGAACAGGAATTACGTTTTTAAAACAACATCGAGGTGGTCGTGCGACCTTTTTACCAATGACGACGATTAAATCACGGATTATTTCTGAAGCAGTCCGCCGTCAAGCTGAAACAGTCACCGGCTTTGTGGGTGTTGCTAGCGAATTAGTGACGTATCCTGAGAACGTGCAAATGATTATTGAAAATTTATTAGGTCCCATTTTAATTGCCGAAGATTTAGAAAGTGCCAACGCCTTAGCTCGTACGTTACACTACCGTTATCGAATAGTTTCTTTAGATGGTGATGTGATGAATGCAGGTGGTTCAATGACTGGTGGCGCAACCAAACGAGGCAATCAAAGTAATTTGTTTGGTCAAACGAATGAATTAAATCAATTAAAAGAACAAGCCGAACAACTAGATCAACGTTTACAAGTGACTGAAAAGCAAGTCCGACAATTTGAGCTGGCAGCAAATGAAGCCCAAGCTCGTTTGGAAGAATTACGTGAGATAGGCGAAACAGCACGAATCAAAGAACAAGAGCTGTTAAACAAACAACAACATGTTCAAACCGAACTGGAACGTTTGAAAAAAGAACAACAGATTTTTGCTTTTGAAAACCGCGAAGTTCAAGCATTTTTCGAAGATTATGATGAGCAAAAAGACGAGTTGACAGCACGCCAAGCAACGGTTGAAAAACAATTGACGACAATCAATGCGGAAATTCAAGAATTAGGCGCCCAAGAAGACTTAATTGAAGAAAAACGTGCCAATCTTAGTCAAGAACTAACCACCTTGAAAGCAGAATTTGCTGTTAATAAAGAACAAGCGAGTCATCTGCAACAAAAAATTGTCGCAATTAATCAAACAATTGAGGAACAAACCATACGTCAACAATCACTGGAACGACAAATTGCCGCTTTATCAATGGACTTTTCTGATCATGAAATGACCGAAGAATCTTTACAAAAACAAGTAGACAAGCTACGAGCAAGCAAAGCAACCCTACAGGAAGAATTGCAAGCAACACGCGAAGAGCGCTATCGTCTCCAACAAGAAATCACCAATAAAGATGAGCAATTGAGCCAATTAAATATTGAGCAAAAAGAAACGATGAGTTTAAAAACCAAAGTTGAAGTAGAAAAAAATCGAGCGGAGATTTTGCTTGATAATCGTCTGCATTATTTGCAAGAAGAGTATCATTTAACATTTGAAGCAGCCGAATTTAAATATCCAGCTGTCGAAAAAAGTGCTGAAATGAAGCAAGAAATTCAAGGCTTACGTCGCCGAATTGATAACTTAGGACCTGTTAACTTAAATGCAATTGAGTTATACCAACAAGTCAAAGAACGCCATGAATTTTTAACGAGTCAACGCGATGATTTATTAGCGGCAAAAGATCAATTATTTGATACAATGTCAGAAATGGACGAAGAAGTAAAAACACGCTTTAAAGAAGTATTCGAAGGCATTCGTCAGAAATTTAAAGTCGTTTTTCCCAATATGTTTGGTGGCGGACGTGCTGAATTAGTTTTAACAGATCCAACCGACTTATTAAATACCGGCATTGAAATTGAAGCCCAACCACCAGGAAAGAAACTACAAAATCTAAGCTTACTTTCTGGTGGTGAACGAGCCTTAACAGCGATTGCTTTGCTTTTTTCTATTATTCAAGTGCGACCAGTGCCGTTTTGTGTATTAGATGAAGTAGAAGCCGCGCTTGATGAAGCCAATGTCATGCGTTTTGGTCATTATTTACAAACCTTCCAAAACGACACGCAGTTTATTGTCGTTACTCACCGCAAAGGGACGATGGAAGCGGCCAATGTATTATATGGTGTGACAATGGAAGAATCGGGTGTATCAAAAATTGTTTCAGTACGTCTAGAAGATGTGACTGATGATGGGAAAATTACAACAGCGTAGAAGGAGATACTGATGATTAAGTTAATTGCAATTGATTTAGATGGAACGTTACTTGATGGAAAAAAACGTATTTCAGAGCGTAATAAACAAGCCTTACAGCAAGCGAAAGCACAAGGTATCAAAGTTGTCTTGTGTACGGGTCGTCCTTTACGTGCGATTGAACCGTTTTTACACGAGTTAGAGTTACAAGATGAGGGAGATTATAGCATCACTTTTAATGGCGGGTTAGTCCAAAAAAATGATACAGGTGAAGTGATGGAACGCGCAACATTGGAAGTATCTGATGTTCAATCGCTCGTTGCTTTAGCCGAAGAATTAGATTTACCGATGGATGTATTATCACATGATACGGTGATTATTTTAGATCCGTCAAAAAATCATAAAACGTTGTATCCAGAGTTGTCACCATTATTGCATCGTGAAACAGCGAAAGTAGCCGAATTACCAGCAGACCGATTGTATAATAAAGTGGTCGTTGGGTATCATAAAGACTATCTTGATGAGCAAATTCAAAAAATTCCCGCTACTGTCCGTGAGCAATATGAAGTCATTAAAACACGTGACAATTTATTGGAATTTATGCCAAAAGGAATTACCAAAGCATATGGTATTTCTTTACTGGCAAAAGATTTAGGCATTGAGCAAGAAGAGGTAATGTGTATTGGTGATGAAGAAAATGATTTACCAATGATTGAATATGCCGGAATTGGTGTAGCGATGGCAAATGCGATTCCACGCGTGAAAGAGATTGCGGATGTTGTGACCGATTCAAATGAAGAAGACGGCGTTGCTAAAGTCGTTGAAAAATACGTATTACGATAAGGAGTGAAAAAATATGGGGTTATTTGATAAGATTAAGAGCGCCTTTATTCGTGACAAAGAAAAAGAGCAAGAATCAGAAGTTGAAGAAATTGAAGAAGTTGATCAAGTCGAAGAAGACGCTGAGGATCTCGTGGTTGAAGAGACTCAAGAAATAACGGAAACAGAAATCGAAGAAGCTGAAGTCGAAGAAGTTGAGGCGACTATCGAGGAAGTTACGGAAGTTGTCCCAGAACCAATTGAAATCAGTGAAGAAGAAATATCAGAAGTGACAGCGTCTGAACCAGTTTCAGAATCGATTGACACGCAAGAAAAATACAACAAAGGTTTAGCAAAAACTCGTAAAACATTTAAACAACGGATGAATGAATTGTTTGCTAACTTCCGTTCAGTAGACGAAGATTTCTTTGAAGAAGTCGAAGAAACGTTGATTGGTGCCGATGTTGGTTTCGAAACGTCGATGAGAATTGCTGATGAATTACGCCAAGAGGTGAAGTTACGGAATGCTAAAAAACCAGCAGCCGTTCAAAATGCAATTATCGAAAAACTAGTCGATTTATACGAAGAAGAAGGCTTAAATGAAGTCAATGAATTAAATCTACAAACAAATGGCTTATCTGTTTTCTTATTTGTCGGTGTAAATGGGGTAGGTAAAACGACAAGTATTGGGAAATTAGCCAATCAATATCGCTTAGAAGGCAAAAAAGTTCTATTAGCAGCCGCGGATACGTTCCGAGCTGGGGCGATTGATCAGTTGGTTGTGTGGGGCGAACGCGCACAAGTCGAAGTTGTCCGTGGCAAAGCTGGTGGTGACCCGGCAGCAGTTGTGTTTGATGCGATGCAACGTGCCAAAGAAGAGCATGCCGATGTTTTATTAGTGGATACGGCTGGTCGTTTGCAGAACAAAGTGAACTTGATGAACGAATTAGATAAAATCAAACGGATTATTCAACGAGTTGACCCAGAAGCACCTCATGAGGTATTGCTTGTTTTGGATGCAACAACGGGACAAAATGCAATGACACAAGCCAAACAATTCAAAGAAACAACGGATGTGACTGGTTTAGTTTTAACCAAACTAGATGGCACAGCAAAAGGTGGAATTGTGTTAGCTATTCGTAATGAATTGCACTTGCCAGTAAAACTTGTGGGTCTAGGGGAAGGCATTGACGACTTAGAGCCATTTAACCCGAATGATTTTGTTGTCGGTTTATTCAAAGAACTTTTACAAGAAGAATATTGAGAAAAAGACAGCTGAAGATTCGGCTGTCTTTTTTGCTTGAAAATTTTTAGAAAAAGAGACAAAAAGTAAGCAAGTCTTTTCAGTTGTTGATATAATACGGATAATACCTTGTTTGAAAGAAGGGAAACTTACTGATGAATATTCAACAAATTTTAGAAAAACAAGAACTCCAACCGTATTTATTAAAAGTCCGTTATGGAATGGAGAAAGAAAGTCAACGTGTGACCGTAACAGGTGATTTAGTTACGACAGATTATCCGAATACTTTGGGGAATCGCACACACCATCCCTATATTCAGACGGATTTTGCTGAGACACAAATGGAATTGATTACACCTGTGACAGAAAGCATTCCAGAACTATTTCGCTATTTAGCAGCTATTCACGATGTTACGTATCGTTCAATGAATAATGAAGAAATGTTGTGGCCATTAAGCATGCCACCAGCATTACCAGAAAAAGATGAAGACATTATCATCGCAAAATTGGAAAATTTTGAAGATGTTTTATATCGTCGCTATTTGGCAAAGACGTATGGTCGTCGTAAACAGATGGTCAGTGGTATTCATTTTAATTTTGAATTTGGAGATGCGTTAATCAGAAAATTATTTGAAGCACAAAAGGAAGTAACCGATTATCAACAATTTAAAACTGACATTTATTTAAAAGTAACACGCAATTATTTACACTATCGTTGGTTAATCACGTATTTCTTTGGAGCAACACCCACTAGTGAAGCTCGTTATTTCGTTGATGAAAAAGGACCAAATGAGCCCGTACGCAGCATTCGGAACAGTGTCTACGGTTATAAAAACCATGAAGATGTACAAGTCACTTATGCGACGATTCAAGATTATTTAGCCGATATTGACCGCATGGTAGAAGAGGGCAAATTATCAGAAGAAAAAGAATTTTATGCACCAGTTCGTTTGCGTGGCGGGAAAAAAGTTGCTGATTTAGCCTCAGCGGGTATCCGTTATATTGAATTACGAAATATCGATTTAAATCCTTTTGAAAAATACGGTATTAGCGAACTGCAAGTGGAATTTTTACATGTCTTTTTACTCTTCCTATTGTGGAAAGATGAAGGCAACGATGCCGATGAATGGGTAGCACAAGGAGACGAAAAAGAAAAAATCGTTTCTTTAGAACATCCACTTCAACCTACTATTTTTATCGAAGAAGCCCGTGAATTGCTTGCTGAATTTGCTGCATTTATTGATAAATTAGCCCTTCCTGTATCAGAAAATTTACTTGCTGATTTGGAAGAACAACTGGATGATCCTGCAAAAACCCTAGCTGGGAAATTATATCTAGCTAGTCAACAAACGAGTCAAAAAGAATTAGCAGTCACTCATGGCAAACAATATCATGACTATGCGTGGGAACGTCCTTATCAATTAGCTGGTTTCCGTGAAATGGAATTGTCGACACAAATTTTACTTTTTGACGCGATTCAAAAAGGCATTCAAGTCGAAGTGCTTGATGAAAGCGACCAATTCCTGAAATTAAAAGTAGGCGATAAGGTTGAATACGTCAAAAATGCCAACATGACGAGTAAAGATAACTATATCGTGCCGTTAATTATGGCAAATAAAACCGTTACTAAAAAAGTTTTAGCCAATGCGGGCTACCGTGTGCCCGCTGGTCGTGAATTTGATGACAAAGCAACTGCTTTGCAAGGCTATGCTGAATTTGCTGAGCAAGGTTTTGTCGTAAAACCGAAAACAACAAATTATGGGCTAGGCATTTCTATTTTTAAAGAAGGAGCTTCCTTTGAAGATTATCAAGAAGCAGTGGATATTGCTTTTTCAGAAGATCATTCAATTTTAGTTGAAGAATTTTTACCTGGTACGGAATATCGTTTCTTTGTGTTAGATGGTGAAACGAAGGCCATCATGCTTCGTGTCCCAGCCAACGTCCAAGGGGATGGTATTCATACTATTACTGAATTAGTAGCAAAGAAAAATGAAGACCCATTGCGTGGAACAGATCACCGGGCACCATTGGAATTGATTCAACTAGGAAATATTGAAAAGTTGATGTTAAAAGCGCAAGGCTACACCGTGGATTCGATTCCACAAGCAGGAACAATCGTGTATCTACGCGAAAATTCCAATATTAGTACGGGTGGCGACTCCATTGATATGACGAAAGAGATTCCAGAAGATTATCAAAAGGTTGCGGCAGCAGCAGTCGAGGCGTTAGGTGCAGTGATTTGCGGGATTGATTTAATTATTCCTGATAAAAATCGTCCAGCAGATGAGCCCGGAGCGTACGGTATTATTGAAGCAAACTTTAATCCAGCGATGCACATGCATATGTATTCGTATCAAGGCCAAAGTCGTCGTTTAACGATGGATGTCTTAAATTTATTATTTCCTGAAGTAATGTAAAAAAGTCGGTCGTTCATCTGCTCATGAACGATCGACTTTTTATTGTGTGTCATTTTCACCGTTATTCTTTAAACTGGCTTTGATGAAGCTGTGCATATAGTCCATTCTGTTGAAGTAATTCCGCATGATTACCTTGTTCAACAATCGTGCCTTGGGCCATGACTAAAATTAAATCGGCTTTTTCAATGGTTGATAGACGATGAGCAATCACAAAGCTCGTTCGATTTTCAGTTATGCGTTGCATAGCTGTTTGGATTTCGACTTCTGTACGCGTATCTACGCTGGATGTTGCTTCATCTAAAATAACCACTGGCGGATTGGCTAAAATCACTCGAGCAATCGTTAATAATTGTTGTTGCCCTTGTGATAGGGAGCCATTCTCACTAGAAATGATTGTGTCATAGCCCTCTGGTAACGTTCGAATAAAGTGGTCACATTGTGCCATTTTGGCAACGTCGATGATTTCTTCTCGTGTCGCTTCTTTTTTGCCATAAGCAATATTCTCCGCGACAGTGCCTTCAAATAACCAAGTATTTTGAAGAACCATTCCAAACATAGAGCGTAATTCTTTACGAGATAATGTTGTAATATCATGACCGTCAAACATAATTTTACCACCGTTAATTTCATAAAAACGCATCAGTAAATTGACCAAAGTTGTTTTACCCGCACCAGTTGGACCTACAATCGCAATCATTTTATTCGGTTGGGCTTCAAAACTGATATCGTTCATTAATAATTTATCTGGCGTATAACCAAATTGGACATGTTCAAAGGTGATTTGACCTTGCGGATATTTCAGTTTATTTGTATGGTTACTGTCAGGGATTTCTTCTGGTTGGTCTAAAATCACTAACACTCGGTCCAAGGATGCCATGGCGCTTTGAATGGCATTAATGACATAAGAAAAATTAGTGATAGGCTCAGACACTTGATTCACGTATTGAAGATAAGCTTGAATAATCCCGATGGTCATCGATCCTTGAATGACCATACCCGCACCAAGAATGGCACTGACAATAAAAGCGAGTTGGTTAATGAAACGAACCGCAGGATAAATCGCAAAGTCAAAAAATTGTGAATTTTGAAAGGCTTGTGCATGCTGTCTATTTGTTTTATCAAGCATGTCAGCTGTCAATTGTTGATTGTGGAAGGCTTTTATTTCTAAATTCCCAGAGAAAAATTCTTCAACTTGATTGTTTAAATTTCCTAATTCAACTTGATTTTTATCCGCTAAAATTTTGTTTTTATTGGCAATCCAGCCTGTTACCAGCGTAGCTAGAGCAATAACCAACAAGATAATCCCGGTTAATTTCAAATCTATATAAAACAACATTGCTAGACCTAAGGAAATATTGACAACCGAAGAAAATAACTGATTAATTCCTGTTAGAAGCACTTCAGAAATGCGGTTAATATCATTCGTTGTACGACTTAGAATATCTCCTACTTGATGTGTATCAAAAAAGGACATCGGGAGCACTTTAAATTTTTGTGAGATTTCTTTTCGTAAACGTAAGGTGATTTGCTCACTGAGCGAGGCCATCATCTTTTCTTGCAAATAAGAAAAAATCGCACTGATAATCGCAATTCCTAGCAAAATAAGCACAGGGAAGCCCAAGACCCCTTTGATTGTCGAAAAAGTTAGCGTGCTCGATGCGCGTTGAATCGTCGCTAATAAATTATCAATGGCAACAGCCATAATTAACGGCATCACTGTCACCAGAGTATTACTAATTAAACTACAAATAGCTAAAAGATAGAAATATTTCCGTTCTGGCTTAATAAAAGTAACGAAGCGTTTAAAACTCCCATGTTTTTGAGTCATCTCCATCTGAGTTTCCTCCTTTAAAATCTATTCCCTGAGAAAATGCGAATTCTTGATAGGTTTGATTGTTTTTTAACAACTCTTCATGTGTTCCTTGACCAACAATCCGACCTTCATCTAGAACAATAATTCGGTCGGCATCTTTAATCGTACTTAATCGTTGTGCGACAATTAAAAAAGTTGCTTCAGGCATCTGCGTTGCTAAAGAATGACGTAATAAAGCGTCTGTTTGATAGTCAAGAGCTGAAAAACTGTCGTCAAAAATATAAAGTTGTGCTGGTTTGACTAACGCTCTAGCAATACTCAAGCGTTGTTTTTGACCCCCAGAAAAATTTGTTCCTCCTTGGGCAACAAAACTATGAATACCTTGATCTTGCTGAGACACGAAGTCTGTGGCTTGAGCAATTTCCAGAGCCTGCGCCATCATTTCATCTGTAGCAGAAGCGTAGCCCATTTTTAAATTACTGGCGATTGTGCCACTAAAAAGAAAGGCTTTTTGTGGGACGTAGCTAATTTTATGAATTAAGTCGGCTTGCGGAATCGTTTTTAACTCTTGTCCGTCAATAAGTATGTGTCCTTTTTGAATCGTAGTTAAATGGAGTAGGACTTTCGCAATGGTACTTTTACCTGAACCAGTGCCGCCGACAATCGCTGTGGTTTTTCCTTTCAAAATATCAAAAGAAATATCATTTAACACAGGTTCAGCACCGTTATAAGCGAAAGTTACGTGTTGAAAACGGACAAAAGGCGCACCCTCTTGGATAGAAGGTGCTGCTGAATCTGCCTGTGTGATTATTTCTGGTGTTGTTTCCAGCACCTCATTCACCCGATTCAGAGAAGCCAAGGAACGAGGCAGAGTGACAATCACCATTGCCGCCACAATTAGATAAGCTAAGGTCAGGACAGAATATTCAATCACCGCAGTCACAACACCAATTTGCAACTGTCCACTGCCGACTAGAAGACCACCAAACCAAATAATTAAAGAAAAAACCAAACCCATTAATAAATAAGCAATTGGAGTTAAGAAGGCAAAAATTTTATTCACCCGAATCATGCTATCTGCATAATCTGTAAAACGTTGATTGAGTTTTGTTTCTTCTACATGTTGCTTATCAAATGCTCGAATCATCATCATGCCGTTGAAAAATTCTCTAAGTTTCACCATCATTTTATCTAAACGAATTTGAATTTCGCGGGATAATGGTAAGCCTTTTTTCAATAAATAGTTCACGGAAAGCAAATATAAGACAATCGCCAAAAGAGGAATGCTAGCTAATTTAGGTGAATGAATCGCTGTCATCACTACGGCGAATAGACAAATAATAGGAGCTGGAATAATCAACTGTAATGCCATTACCATCGAACGTTGAATATTGGTCACGTCGTTCATCATTCGAGTTAATAAGCTTGAGATATTAAACGATTCCACATCTTGAATCGATAACAGTTGAATTTTATGATAAAAATTACGTCTTAGTTCATAGCCGTATAAGGCAGCTAATCGGGCAGATAAATAACTACCGTAAATCGCCGCAGCACTACCAGCTAACGCGACAGCTAGCATTTGCCCCCCGATTTTCATCACTAAGGAATAATTGTTGGAAGCAATACCACTATCGATAAGCTCACCAATTAAAAAAGGAACAGCTAACGTTCCTAACACTTGAATAATTAAACTGAGTAGGGTTAAAAGACTCAATTTTTTGTTTTTTGAAAAAAATAATATTAGATGTTTCATTGTGAGTACTCTCTTTCTTTTTAGTAATTGCTTGAAAATCAGGAAATAAATCAAGCAGGAGGAGCGTTTCAAGAATCGCAAGTTTTATTCTAAACCTTCAAGTAGCTTGAATGTCAATGAGAAAAGTTTTATCATTGTACTAAAAAGAAAAAGGCGGTGCATTATGGAAGAAAAAACCTATACCATCGGAGAAATCGCAAAATTATTTCAAATCCCCACATCAACCATTCGTTACTGGGAAGAAAAGGAAATCTTTTCTGCGAAGCGCAATGATGAAAATGATTATCGAGAATATACTATTCAAACGATTATTGAATTATTAGATGTCGTTTTCTATCGCAATCTAAATATTCCGATTCAAAAAATGAAAAATTTTAATCGCTTGCGCCCAGAAGAAATCTATTCGCTTTTGGAAGATACCGAAGTCGAGGTTCAACAAGAATTACAACATCTCAAAAAAAAGTTTCGCGGCATTGCTCGCAGAAAAGAACAACTAGAAAGCTTATTTCATTTACAAGAGAAACAATATGAAAAAGAACCCATAAATATAAAAAAAATTGTGCCGTTTGACCTTCTAAATGCCGAAGATATGCAAATTCAATTGCAACAACTAGCTAATTTTGTTTTGTATAAGGAAAAAGAAGAGGAATTATTTCAAATGGGGTTAGCTGTAAGTGGGGAGTCGTCTAAGAAGGAAATTTGGAAAAGTGAACCGAAACAAACACCTCTTTATGTGACGTGTTTATTAACCTGTGATGCCGAAAACTTTGATTCAAATAATTTTATTGAACATAAAAATGCTATGAACGCACAAGGTTTTTCGATTAAAGGCGTAATTGCTAGTTATTTAGCTACTGCCTCTGAAGGAAATGGAAAAACCATGGATTATTATAAAGCTTGGTTAGAAATTGTTCCTTTATAATCAACCATAAAAAGAAAGCCGAATGCTTGAGCATTCGGCTTTCTTTTTTAGTCAATATCTAAAGACATTGTTTGTTTGCTGTCATCAACGTGCAACCCTGTTAATTGTTCCCACCACAATTTCATATCTTTTTCATAGGTTGTCGGGAAAATTTGCACAATGTCAATTAATGGTCGGTTTTGCAAGGTAGTGTTTGGATAATTTAAAAGCAAGTTATGTTTCAATTCACTCAATAAACTATAATATTGAAACATTAAGAAATTCATTTCTTCAGGATCTTCTTCAAGCAAGACTTTTGGTGCACGATCAAGCATGAAACCAAAGCTACGCATCATAAACATAATACCGTCTAAATGTTCAGGTTCAATTAAGGACGTGTCTTTTAATAAATCAATGTGGATATCAAGTGCAGTAACCAATTCCTTTTTTAATTCATTGTATGATGGTGTGGACATAACCAATTCCTCCTTTTAACGAAAAAGTTTGTGCCAAAATGTTTCTTTCTTCGGTGCTGCTTGTTTTTGGCTAGGGGCAACAGTAACTTTTTTTTCTATATCAATGGTTTGTTCGTTGACTGCTGTTTTAGCAACAACCAGTAAACCAATCCTGTCGTTTTGATAAGGGTCTGCTGTAGCGACAACAGTGAACGGCAGATTCGCTTGCATGGCTAATTGAATATACGTCTGTTGAACTGTTTCTGGTACTTTTCCGTTAATTAAAATCTTGCTGTTGGGATACTCTTTCAGATGTTTACGGAGATAGTCTTCATTTTGTTGCTTGGTCATTTGGGAAATGGTCATACTAAGATAGCAACGCTCACGAAAGGTACCTAAATATTTTCGTTGCTCATCGGGTTTGAGTAATGGCACGCCGTAGAGACCATTATCCAGGTGTTTTTGAAGTTCGTCGGTCATCATCATCCTCCTAAGCATTTAGTTTCGTCTATTATAACATAGAACCTAAAAATAAGTTGTTTTATTCACAAGCAGTTGTACCTTTTATAAAATACGTTATAATAGAGAAATTACCAAGGAGGCGAGCACATGGAACAAATAGAAAATCATTATGTCGTTTTTGCAGAAAATCAAGTGTTGGAGACGGAGCGTTTATGCTTACGTCCGCTAACTTTAGCCGATGCGAAAGATATGTTTGAATATGCGAGCGATGAAGAAACGACAACTTTTGTTTTCCCCACTCATCAAACAATTGAAGAAACACGAACCATTATTGCGTCTGTTTTCATGGCTGATCCATTTGGAAAATTTGCGCTAGAGCTGAAAGAAAATCATAAAATGATTGGGACGATTGATTTACGAGTAAATATAAAAGAAGGTACTGCTGAAATCGGTTATACCCTTAATAAAACTTATTGGGGACAAGGCTTGGTTCCTGAAGCAGCGCATGTTCTGTTAGCTTTAGGTTTTGAAAAACTCCAGTTGATCCGAATTTTTGCAGTCCATGATTTAAAAAATCCTAAATCTGGTCGTGTGATGGAAAAAATTGGCATGACGAAAGAAAGCACAATTTATGAAGCAAAAAAAATTTATGGCAAAGTGAGTGATATAGTGACATATGGTATCACGAAAAGTCAGTGGCAAAAGGCCAAAGAACAGTAGAAGCGTAATCTACCCAAGAAGACTCATTTTGACGTATACTTATAGTAAGGAACTGGAATTTTACCAGTGCTTAACAAAGAAAGGGGCGACAAAAATGAAACTGCAGGTAACAAGAGAAGCTCAAGAAAAAATGAATGCGATTCGTCAAGAAGGTGACCGTATTTTATTAGACTTTGAAGACGCCATTGGACCATTTGTAGAAGCAGGTGCCTCTTGTCAGTTATATCCTAATTTTCGCGTATTATTTGTACCAAAAGAGTTTCCTGAGTCAGAACTAGCTGTTTATGATGACCGTGTAGAGACGGAACTAGGAATAGTTTACATCAAATCAACTTCTGAGCGCTATTTAGATAATGAAACAAAAATCAGTATTGAATCTGCCTATCAACGGATGCAACTAGTCTCTGATAGTGGGGTGTTAGCTGCCAACGTACCGATGAAACGAATTGAGTTAAAAGAAGGAAAAATAAATGAACAAATTAGCTATCGTAACGGATCTTCATGCTGATATCAACCATCTAAGCATAGAGAATTTAGCCCAATTACGTAATTATTTAAAAGAGCAGCAGATTTCGCATTTGCATTTAGCCGGTGACACCGCAAATAAAGTAGACCGCGCTTTGGCAGTAGTGGATTTCTTTAATGAAGCAATGCCTACGACGTTTCATTGGGGCAATCATGAAATGGCGGATATTGCGCAAGAACAAGATTTTGAGGATTTTGCGAATCCATTCTTTTTAAATTTTAAGACCTTAGATTTATCGGAACAAAAAATTTTAATAGGTGTAAACGGTTGGTACGATTATCAATTTTCAGATATGGAAGATACACAAGAAATCATTCGCTTAAAGAATTTGTTTTGGTATGATCGCATGATTCAACGTCAAGGAACGGATCCAGAAATTAGCCAACGCGTTTGCGAGCGTTTGTATCAAGTCTTAACTACCATTCCTAAAGACAAACAAATTGTTTTAGCTACACATTTTGTGCCGCAAGAAAATTTTATCGTACAACACACAGGCAAATATGCTCGTTGGAATCATTTGAATGCTTTTTTAGGTTCAAAAGCATTTGGTGAAACGCTCAATGAATTTACTAATATCGAACACGTTATTTTTGGACATACGCATCGTCGTTTTGGTAGCCAATTAATCGGGGCAACCAATTACCATTGCCGCCCGTTTGGTTATTATTTTGAATGGCAATTAACGAGAGAGTTTGTTTTAAATAATCAATTGGCAGAAGTCTTTAATCCAACTAAAATGCGCGGCGTGTTGAGAAAAAATCAAGATGATTTTAATCGCTACAAAGAAAGTCATTTATTAGAAGAGTTTCAACGGAGTTTAACAGTAATTGAGTATTAAAAAAGAAACACTAGAATCAGAGTTGGCTAAGATTCTAGTGTTTCTTTGTGGTATACTAGACATAAAAAAATTTGAATTTTCTTGAAATTCAAGGATGAATGAATCGAAAGGAGTAATTATGCGTGGATATTTAAAAAATAGTGCGCTTATTTTTAT
Source organism: Enterococcus sp. DIV2402 (assembly GCF_017426705.2). Taxonomy (NCBI): domain Bacteria; kingdom Bacillati; phylum Bacillota; class Bacilli; order Lactobacillales; family Enterococcaceae; genus Enterococcus; species Candidatus Enterococcus lowellii. Next base: position 771,986 of record NZ_CP147251.1, read on the forward strand.
TGTAGCATTTAATTTACGTCTAGGAATTTCTAGTGTGCCACCAGTGATGAACCAAATCAAAGCTAGTTTAGCGATCAGCAATGTTCAAGCGAGTCTGCTACCGAGTATTCCCGTTTTTTGTATGGGATTATTTGCATTTGGCATTGGACGTGTCCAACAAATTTTTGGACGACGACAGAGTATTTTTTTACTTTTACTCATTTTAGGCTTGGCTACCTTAAGTCGCATGCTTTTTTCAGGATATATTGGTTTAGTGAGTACAGCATTTATTATTGGCTTTTCAGTAGCGATTATTGGACCATTAGTATCGGGTTTTATTAAAGAAGAATTTCCTAATCATGCAGGTTTATTAATCGGGGTTTATTCCTTAGCTATGGGCTTAGGGTCAGTGGTTGCCTCCGGAATGGTCCCTCAAATGACAAGTTGGTTTGAAGGAGAGTGGGCCAATGCTTTGGGCATTTGGGGAGTGTTGGCAGTAGTGATTGCTGTTTTGTGGCTTGTTTTTTCACCGAAAGAAAAACAAGATGAAACGATTCAAACTGTGACTGCTGTAAAATTTCCATTAGCAAATTTACAAGCTTGGAAAATGGTGGCTTTTTTCGCCTTACAATCGGGCATGTTTTATAGTATTTTAACGTGGATTGCAGAATTTTTCCGCAATACTGTCGTTTTATCCAATCACAGTGTTTTTTTATTAACAGCATTTACTACAGTGCAAATGACTTGCAGTTTTTTGATTCCTGCATTAATGGATCGGACAGGAAATCCGAAGTTTTGGATATATTTGTGTTCGGTGGCAATGCTTAGCGGTGCTTTTTTTCTATCCATTTCCAATCTAAGCGCGGCTATGCTTGCTGTTTGCTTCTTTGCGATAGGTACAGGTGGCTATTTCCCAATTGCTATGTTATTACCCTTAACTTATACAAAGACCCCAAGCGAAGCGAGTGTGTGGACGGGAATGATTCAGGCTTTTGGTTATATGATTGGTGGTCAAGTGCCAGTTCTACTAGGTTGGTTAATTGATACGAGTGGAAACTATCATATGCTATTTTACATGATTGTAGCAAACAGTATATTATTAGCAATCATCGGGCGAAATATTTTAAAAAAACAAAAAATTTGAGGAGAAATTCTCTGTTTTTTTGTTTCTTTGAGAAGAGCTTGCGAGAAGGCTTTGTTATTTGATAAAATGAAAACGGTTGTTTAAAAATGTGGGGTTTAAAGGGGTTTGTGTAATGGAAGTCGAAATCAAAAAATTAGCGTATCAATCGGTGCGAGGTTACTGTTTTATACCTGAGAAAAGTCGTCGTGGCGTAGTCATTACGTTAGGTACGGCAGAAGGAGAATGTCTCTTTGAACAAGCCTATCAAATTGCCGAAAAAGGTTACCGTGTTTTAGCGATTTATTACTTTGGCAAAGAATCTTTACCTCCCAAATTGGCGCATGTACCGTTAGAGTTTTTTTCACATGTCATTCAATTTGCAGAACAATTTGAGGCTTCTTATCCACTGACAATTGTCGGTGCATCACGTGGTGCAGAATTAGCCTTTATCTTAGCAAACCATTTCCAAGTGGTATCTAATCTTGTGTTAGTAGCTCCAACAGCATTTATTTATCCCGGAGAAGATTATCAACCAGCTTGGACTTTACATGGCAAACCGTTACCTACTATCCGCTTTACTTGGCGGATGAAACTCAAAGAATACTTCGGGAAAAGTTCATTATTAAAAGAAATGTTTGACTATGAATTTACAGCGAATCGTCAAGTGCCAGAAGCTAGAATTGACAGCTCCACTTTCAAAGGAAATCTCTTACTTTTTTCAGGAAAAGAAGATTTATTTTGGCCCAGTGCGCAAATGGGCCAGATGTTGGCAACGAATGCCATTCGTGCTAAATCAGTCGAACATTACGTCTATGAAGAAGCCGGACATCTTTTCTCCACTAAACGAATGCAAGGTGGAACCAATGACGGCAATTTATATGCGACCTATTCCATGAATGAACTAATAGAAAAGAAATTGGCCAAGTGGCATGTATGATAAAAAGTAGGTGGAAAAATGTACGTGTTATTATCCAAACAATTACCTCTACGTATTAAACGAGTTTGGCGTAAAACTATTTTTGTAACGACTAGCATTCTGCTAGTGGGTATTGTTAGTTGTGGGTTTATTTTAAACTGGCTAGATTTTTGGAATAACTATTGGTTGATTGCTAGTGTTAGTGGTGTCAGTCTTATTATGATTCACACCATTATCAGCTTGATTCTGATACCATATCGTTATACTTTTAATCGCTATGAAATTACGAATGAAGATTTGGCTTTTCAAAAGGGCTATTTTTTTCGCTCGACAACTTTTGTACCGATTAATCGTATTCAACATATAGAAACAGAGCAAGGTCCATTTTTACGAAAAGAAAACTTGATTGAATTAAGAATTCATACTGCAGCAACTACTCATCATATTGCAGGATTAGACATTGAAGAAGCGCAAGAATTAAGAAATCAAATTATTGCATTGGTAAAGGTGGCAAAAGAAGATGTCTAAAAAGCAACGTTATCACCCACTTTCATGGATTATAGAGTTCTTTCAGCAATTAAAAAATTTCGTTGTACCAATTATTTTAGCGTTAGTCGGTTGGCGTGAAGTATCCTTGATTTATTTAAGTATAGGATTGTTTGTATTAATAAGTGGAGTTGCTAGTTTACAATATGCAACTCGTTATTATCAATTGACCACCGATTCATTAATTGTTTATACAGGAGTTTTGAATAAAAAAGAGACAGTTATTCCCTATGAGCGTATCCAGACGCTTAAGCAACAACAATGGTTTTTCTTTAAACCATTCCATGTGGTTCGTATAACGATTGAAACAGCTGGCGGAAGTAGTACAGAGGCAGAAGCGATTTTAACTGCTGTTCCAGAAACAGTCGTTCAACAATTAGAAGAACTGCGCCATCAGCAGAGAGAAGCAAGGAAAATAAATGTTTACGAGGTAACAACTAGTCAAATTTTAGTATTTAGTTTAACAAATCTAAGTATTTTTGCTACCTTTTTTGCAATTCTAGCTTTTGTCGATCAGATTATACCTGCTAGTTGGTCAACGTGGTTATTGACAGTAGGAGAACAATTTTTGCAAGCAGGCTGGCTAATGTTACTTCTTGTTGGGTGTAGTGTGTTGCTTTTAGTGTCAGCATTATCTATCATCAGACACATGATTTTTTATTATCGCTTTCGTGTGACACGCCAACCAGAGACACTAACCCTTGAAAGGGGCTTGTTGGAACGTAAAACACAAAAAATTCCTTTAACTAAAATTCAAGGTCTGCAAATTAATCAGCAAGTATTACGTAAACTATTTGGATTAGTTTCAGTTGAGCTGTTACTTGCTAGTGGACAAGAAGAAGACGATGAACTAAAGCAAGTGTTTTTACTACCCATTGTTCACGAAAAAGAAGTTTCTCAAGTGTTACGTACACTTTTACCAGAATGGCAGTTTCCAAATGCAGAATTACATTATACTTCTCGGAATAAAACATGGTATTTTTTACGAATCCCATTGATGATTTTAATTCCTATCATTGTCGGAGTATTTTTCATTCGACCGTGGTTAAGTATAATTGGTCTTCTTCTTTTCATAAGTTGGTTACTGATTGAGATGGTAACTAGTTATTATCAAGGCTATGTGATAATTAATCAACAGCTTTGTATCCAACAGTATTTCTTTTTTACAAAAATCCAAACTTTTGTAAAACGTGCAAAAATTCAAGCACTATACGAGGAAACAAGTAAATGGTTATATTTAAAAGAAATTTATCATGTTCGTTTATTTATCAAAGCGAATACGTCAGCAGCGAGTCTGCGTTTGCGTTATATTGACAAAGAGGATCTTTCTAAAATCAAAGCGTTCTATCAGAAAAAATAGCAAATGTCATCTTAATAACTTGACAGCCCTCCCTTTTTTTAGAGAAAATAAAAAGAAAAGGGAGGTTTTCTTATGACAAACATTCTTTTTCAAGTTCCAAGTGTTTTTCTAATGGTATTATTTTTAGGTTGTTTATGGATGATTTCCAGTTCTGCGGATCGTATGATCGATCAAGCATTGGAAATTAGCCGTAAACTTCAGATTTCAGAAATTGCTACCGGTGCGACAATTGTTGCATTTGGAACTGTCATAACCGAGCTAGCGACAACTATTGTAGCTATCAATCAGCATAGTCCTGATATTGCAGTGGGCAATGCGATGGGATCAATGGTTACTAATCTAAGTATTATTGTCGGTATTGGAGCATTGACAGGTGTTGTTCCTATTTCTCGTTTAGTCACTTACAAAACACTCTTTTTCAGTAGTTTAGCTATCTTAGTCTTTCTACTTACTTTTCTTTCACCAACTTCTCAATTACCGCGAATAGCGGGCATCTTCTTTTTACTTTTAACACCCCTATATCTATGGTTTACCTTTAAAACGAAAGCGGCGACTGAGACGCACACTGCAGCTTCTTCTAATTTTTTTCTATCCTTGTTTAAATTATGTTTCTTTATCGCTTTAATTAGTTTAGGAGCAGGGATTATTGTCCCGATTATTGACATTTTAGCGCAACGTTTTAGTCTATCAGAAGGAATTATTTCCGCAACTGTCATTGCTTTTGTGACAAATGCTCCAGAACTGTCAACAATGTATCATGCGACGAAAAAAGGAGCTGGGGATTTAGCAGTCGGTAATGTGATTGGTGCGAACATTTTAAATATTTTGGTTGTTTTAGGTATTGGTAGTATTTTAGCAGATGGTTTATATTTCTCACCGGAAAATTTTTATCTACAATTTCCTAGTTTATTACTCATTGTGCTGATTTTCCTAGCCTTTATCTTCAATTCAAATAAACATCAGATTAGTAAAAAAGAAGGCATCGTGTTAATTATGAGTTACGCTATCTACATTCTTGCCAGTTTATTCTTATTGTAAAGGAAGACATTTGTTGAAACGAATTTACTTGCGCTATAATGGTAAAATGTAGAAGGAGGAAAAATATCCATGTTTACCGAAAAAAGTTTTGCAGTCTTTGAAATTGAGGGATTAGATGAACGAATGGCCGCAATTCGTGCAGAAATTCAACCGATTTTTCAAGAATTAAATGAATATTTTAAAGAAAACTTAGCACCCGAAATGAATGACGAACTCTTTATTCATATCGCTCAGCATCGTCGCCGTAGCGTCCATCCACCAGAAAATACTTGGTCAGCAATTAGTCGTAAGAAACGTGGCTACAAGATGGAAGCTCATTTTCAATTAGGTATTTTCCCAGAGTATGTCTTTATGTGGTTGTCGTTGATTGATCAACCTAAAGGAAAAGAAGAAATGGCAGAGCGTTTGCTTGAACATCCTGAATGGTGGAATAATCTGCCAGAAGATATGGTTATAAACACAGACCATACGATTTGTGCGTATGAACCGTTAACTACTGAATCGATGGAAAAAGCCTTGCAGCGATTGAAGAAAGTGAAAAAAAGTGAATTACAAATTGGTCGTGTCATTCCCAAAGAAAGTTCCTTATGGCAAAATCCAGATCAAGCACAAGCATATATGTTAGAGACCTATCATTTATTATTAGAAATGAACAAGGGATTACAGATAGAATAAAAAGAAGCGTCGAGCATTTCTCGTACGCTTCTTTTTGTGAGAATTTCTAAAAATAAATGCGAAGAAAGCTACTGTTGTTACTAGGATAAGTTATGAAAAAAATTATAAATGGCTTGGATTACTGGATTCGAGAAAGCAACTAAAAGCAAAGTTGTTCCATATTGGAAAAAATAGTTGGAATATAACAAGAAGAGATTAGAATATATTTTTTTCACAAAGTTTTCATTAATTGATGTCAAATAACCCTCTTTATTAAAAAATGGATAGAATGATTAAAATTAGAGGTACAAATTAATAAATAATTATTAAAAAAAGTTGACGGCTAAAAAAAAGTTCTGTATCATTTTCTCAATACTTGATTTAATTTTCTGACAATTCCCGAATGTAAAGGGATTACAGAGGACAATTGAGTAAAAAAGAAAAAATGGAGGAGTGTACATGAAAAAAAGTAAAGTTTTGACAGCTCTTTTAGTTAGTACGTTTGTACTTGGTGCATGCGGCAACGGAGGGGATAAAAAAGAGGGTAGTTCTGGGGGAGATAGTGAGTTAGTTAGAGAATACAATAATGTATTTGCGACTGATTTGGAAACACTAGATTATACGTTTTCTTCACGTAAAACAAATAGTGATCACTATACGAACTTTGTTGAAGGCTTGTTAGAAAATGATCGCTATGGCAATTTGGTTCCTGCAATGGCTGAATCATGGGAAGTTAGCGAAGATGGCTTAACTTATACGTACCATATCCGTGAAGGTGTCCAATGGATGGATAGCGAAGGTAACGAATACGGTGCAGAAGTCACAGCACATGATTTTGTTACTGGTCTAAAACATGCGGTTGATAGTAATTCTGAAACATTGTACATCGTAGCCGATAGTATCAAAGGTTTAGCTGAGTATATTGACGGAAAAACGGATGATTTTTCTACAGTTGGTGTAAAAGCTGTGGATGACTATACTTTAGAATATACATTGAATCAACCAGAATCTTACTGGAATTCCAAAACAACTTATGGCACATTATATCCAATTAACGAAGAATTCTTAACATCTAAAGGGGATGACTTTGGAAAACCTCAACCAGATGGAATTCTTTACAATGGACCATTTATCTTAGTAAATAACACAGCAAAATCTGTGATTGAATATGAAAAAAATGAAAGCTATTGGGATTTAGATAATGTTCACATTGATTCAGTCAAATGGACATTTAATGATGGTAGTGATCCTGATGGTTTATTTAAAGCCTATCAAGATGGCACGTTGACAGCTGCTCGTGTTTATCCAAACTCAGCAGGTTATAAAGATGTTGTAGCAGAGTATCCCGATGCTATTACATGGTCAGATACAGGTGGTTCTACCTTTAATATGACGTTTAACTTTAACCGTGGTACATTTGATGCAACGTCAAAAACAACGGATAAAGAAAAAGAAGACACACAAAAAGCGATTCGTAATCGCAATTTCCGTTTAGCTATGCTTTTTGGATTTGATAAAACTGCATACAATGCTCAAAATGTTGGAGAAGAAGGCGCATCAAGAAGTTTACGTAATACTTTAGTGCCAACTGAATTTGTTTCAATTGATGGTAAACCTTATGGAGAAACTGTTGAAGAGAAACTAAAAGCACTTGATTCCGAAGCGTTTGGTGATATTGATTTAGCAGAAGGCCAAGATGCTTATTACAATGCTGAAAAAGCGAAAAAATATATGGACTTAGCAAAATCTGAATTAGAAGCAGATGGCGTAGAATTTCCAATTCACTTAGACTTCCCACAATTAGAAACACGTGAAACAAACGTGAATATGGCGAAATCATTGAAACAAACAGTTGAAGCTGCTTTAGGCAAAGACAATGTTGTTATTGATATTCAATTGTTAAATCAAGATAAATATTTAGCGGCGACTTATCAAGCAACTACTGGTGAAGCTGGCGACTTTGATATTTCTAATGCCTCTGGTTGGGGACCTGACTATGTTGACCCATCTACTTACTTGAATATTTATAATTCTCGTACAGGAGAAAATATGAAAAATCTTGGTTTAGAAGGTTCAGAAGTAATTCAAGGTGAAGATCCATCTAAAGATGCCAAAGAAAGTATTAACTTAAGTGAATACGATGCTTTATTAGATAAAGCGGCAGCAATTACTGATAATACGAATGAACGTTATACAGATTATGCAGATGCGGAAGCTTGGTTATTAAATAATGTCCTACAAATTCCAATTTATGCAGATGAAGGTGTGCCTCGTATCACAAATGCTGTACCTTATACTAAACCAGATGGTTGGGCAGGAATTGCAGCCGATAAATTGAAATACATTGAACTTCAAGATAGCGCAGTGACTGTGGAACAATATGACAAAGCACGCGCTGACTGGGAAGCAGAAAAAGAAAAATCAAAAGAAACAGCAGAATAGTTTAGAACAAGTAAAAAAGGCTTTTTAGCCTTTTTTGCTTACATATTTAGAAAGTAGGGGAAGTAATTTGAAGCGATACCTTTTATTTAGGATATTACGATCAATCCTCAGTATTTTCCTAGTCACAACACTAACGTATACAATTATCTATTCGTTAGTTCCTCGTAGAGCTGTCTTTCAAGATGATGTTCAATACGGGAAATTAAAAGGAAAACCTGATGAATTAGCAGAATATGAAAATACAGCGTTCAGTAAGATGGGATATATTGAATATTACAATTCAAAAAAATTAGTTGATACTGTGAAAAAAGAACATCCAGAAGTTTCTGGAGAACCAACAGCAGAAAATCAACAAATTTTAGAAGAATGGACAAAAGAAAATGGGTGGGATTTAAAACAATTCCCGCTTAATAAAACGTACTATGCTACGAAAGATGTTCCTTTACCAAAACGTGTGTATCGTTTTTATGCCAATATGCTACAAATTGATCATCCATGGAAGGTGCAAGATCCAGATAATCCGGATATGAAACGCTCCCTACGTATTACGAACGATGAATTGGCAGGCTGGGCTTTAGTTGGTTCAGGTACGCAATATAAATATCAAATCTATTTTGATAAACAATTTCCGTATATTCATCAAAATATCGTGCACTTAGACTTAGGGATTTCTTACCCTACCTTTGCTGGTCGTAATGTAACAGAAGTGATTGGCGGTGGACAAGGAAAATCAGACAGCCAAGAAGTGACCTTTGCAAATGGTAAGACTTCTCGTTCTTCTGTTGATGTTTATTCAAGACAATATCAAATGACGAGCCAATTGTCAGAAAGAGACAAACAATTGTATGGTGATAATTATGCACATACAGATAAAAATTACCGAGATCCATCAATGATTGGAATTTCATTCAGAATGGGTGTTATTGCGGTATTGCTTGCTTATGGAATTGGAATTCCTTTGGCAATGTTTATGGCTCGTTTTAAAGGGAAATTACCAGATAAAATGGGAATTGGATTGGTCACTGTGTTAATTTCAGTACCAAGCTTAGCCTTTATCTACTTCTTCCGCTTTATCGGTAGTCGTTTATTTAATCTCCCAGATTCATTCCCGACATTTGGTGCCGGAGATATTCGTTCTTATATATTACCAACAGTTATTTTAGGGTTATTATCGATTTCAAATATTATTATTTGGATTCGTCGTTATATGATTGATCAACAATCCGCAGATTATGTAAAATTTGCCAAAGCAAAAGGATTGAATTCACGCGAAATTGCGCGCAAACATATCTTTAAAAATGCTGCAATTCCAATTGTTAACCAAATTCCAATGAGTATTATTGGTGCTATTACTGGAGCAACAATGACTGAAACAATTTTTGCTGCACCTGGTATGGGTAAAATGTTACCCGATGCCATTCAAGCGCATAATAATCCAGTTGTAATGGCGATTGTTTTTGTCTTTACCACTGTCGCAGTTACCTCTGTATTGATTGGTGATTTAGCAATGGCGATGGTTGACCCAAGAATTAATTTAGCAGAAGGAGGGAAATAACCGTGGAAACTTCAGAAAAGAAAATCAATGACGGCTTTACTTTTGTTTCAACTGATTCCCTGACTTCGGAAAAGATTGATACACCAACATATTCTTATTGGCGTTCAGTAGGAAGAAAGTTTTTTTCTAGTAAGGTAGCTATTGCAATGCTCATTTTAATGGTGGCTATTTTATTAATGGCATTTATTCAACCTATGTTTAGTGGGTATGACTTTATGAACGTAGATGATATTAATGACTTTTCAAAACGATACAATCCACCAAGCATGCAAGAATGGTTTGGTACAGATAAAAACGGAATGTCTTTATTTGATGCTGTCTGGGCAGGGGCTAAAACATCGATTTCAATCAGTGTGTTAGCAACCTTAATTACCACAGTGATTGGTGTGGTTGTTGGCGCAATTTGGGGCACGTCTAAAAAAATCGACCGGGTTATGTTAGAAGTGTACAACGTTATTACTAACGTACCGCAATTATTAATTATCATGGTACTATCGTATACGTTTGGTAGTGGTTTTTGGAACTTGATTTTTGCGATGTGTGTTACAGGATGGCTTAACACAGCTTATTTCATTCGTGTTCAAGTAATGATTATGCGTGATCGAGAATATAACTTAGCGTCCAAAACATTAGGTACACCATCTATGCGAATGATTGTCCGTAATATCTTACCGTATTTAACATCGATTATTGTGACGAATGTCTCACAGTCATTGCCAGCGTTTATTTCTTATGAAACGTTCTTATCCTTCTTAGGTGTTGGTTTAAGTGCTGACGTTCCATCATTAGGTAAATTAATTTCAGAATACACAAATAACATGAGCAACTACCCGTATCTATTTTGGATTCCAGTTACTGTTTTGGCCTTAGTTTCTGTTTCTCTTTACATTGTTGGACAGACATTGGCGGATGCTGCTGATCCAAGAACACATATGTAAGGAGGCACACTATGGAGAAAAAAACAATTTTAAAAGCTGAAAATATTTCTGTAAGCTTTAGAGTGCGTAATCGCGAGCTACGTGCAATTCGAAATGTTTCGCTTGAATTGAAAGAGCAAGAGACACTAGCCATTGTTGGTGAATCTGGCTCTGGAAAATCTGTGCTTACCAAAACATTTACAGGTATGCTAGAAACAAACGGTTCAATTACAAGTGGAACAATCGAATATCAAGGTAAAAATTTAGCAGCTTTGAAAAAAGATGAAGAATGGGATGGCATTCGAGGAAAAGAAATTGCGACTATTTTCCAGGACCCAATGACTTCGTTAAATCCAATTAAAACAATTGGCTCACAAATTACGGAAGTTATTATCAAACATCAAGGGAAATCAGCTAAGGAAGCCAAAAGAATGGCCATTGATTTAATGGACCGTACAGGGATTCCCAATGCTGAAAAACGATATGATGAATATCCTTTTCAATACTCTGGAGGGATGCGTCAACGAATTGTTATAGCGATTGCGTTAGCTTGTCGTCCTAAGATTTTGATTTGTGATGAACCAACGACAGCTTTAGACGTAACTATTCAAGCTCAAATTTTGGAGTTAATTCGTGAATTACAAGAAGAATATAAATTTACAACAATTTTTATCACACATGATTTAGGTGTGGTAGCAGCAATTGCTGATAAAGTTGCTGTTATGTATGCCGGACAAATTATTGAAACAGGAACCGTAGAAGAAATTTTCTATGATCCTCGTCATCCATATACATGGAGCTTGTTATCGTCATTACCACAATTAGGTCAAAAAGGGGACGAACTTTATTCTGTTCCAGGAACACCACCTTCTTTATATAAAGAAATTAAAGGAGACGCCTTTGCGCCACGTAGTGCTTATGCAATGCAAGTTGACTTTGATAATGAACCACCTATGTTTCAAGTAACAGAAACGCATTTTGCTAAAACATGGTTGCTTGATCCTCGTGCGCCGAAAGCTGAAAAACCAGAGCTGATACAAGGGCTGCATGAAAAATTAGTCGCATTAACAGAAATAACTGAATTAAATGATGGAGGGGAAGTTCGTGTCTAAAGAAAAAGAAGTCATTTTATCGGTTAAAGATTTAGAGATTACTTTTGGTGAAGGTAAGAAAAAATTTGTTGCCGTACAAGATGCCAATTTTGATATTTACAAAGGAGAAACTTTCTCTTTAGTTGGCGAATCCGGCTCTGGAAAGACAACCATTGGCCGTGCGATTGTTGGATTAAATGAAACCAGCAATGGCGATATTCTGTTTGAAGGAAAACGGATTAATGGAAAATTAACCAAAAAAGAACAAGAAGATAAAATTCGTAAAATTCAAATGATTTTTCAAGACCCATCGGCTTCTTTAAATGAGCGTGCGACTGTCGAATATATTATTTCTGAAGGATTGTATAATTTTAACCTGTTTAAAAATGAAGAAGAACGTATAGCAAAAGTTGAAAAGTTAATCGAACAAGTTGGTTTATTACCGGAGCATATGTATCGTTATCCACATGAATTTTCTGGCGGACAAAGACAACGTATTGGTATTGCTCGGGCATTAATTATGGAACCATCACTAGTTGTAGCGGATGAGCCTATTTCAGCATTAGATGTGTCTATTCGTGCACAAGTATTAAATCTATTGAAAAAGTCACAAATAGAAGACGATGTTACCTATTTCTTTGTAGCCCATGATCTATCTGTGGTGCGTTTTATTTCTGACCGTATTGCGGTTATTCGTGCAGGAAGAATTTTAGAATTAGCAGAAACAGAAGAGCTTTTTATGAATCCATTACATCCATATACAAAAGCATTGTTATCGGCTGTCCCAATTCCAGATCCAATTTTAGCACGTAAGAAAAAATTAGTTGTTTATAATCCCAATATGCACGATTATTCAAAAGATAAGCCAAGTTTTGAAGAAGTAAAACCAGGTCATTATGTCTATGGAAATGCACTAGAATTAGCAGGTTATCGCGCAGCTGTTAAAAATTAGGGTAAAAGTGGTGAAAAAAGATGGGGGTCTTAAAGGCATATCGCTTTAGAATTTATCCCGATGCAGAACAAAAACAGTTTTTTATTCAAACATTTGGTTGTGTTCGTTTTACCTATAACCATCTTTTGATGCATCGCAAGCAAAACAGTGAAAGTAAATTAACGCCAGCGCTATTAAAAAAAGATTATCCGTTTTTAAAAGATACAGATAGTTTGGCTTTGTCGAATGCTCAACGTAATTTAGAGAAAGCATTTCGTCGTTATTACAGTGGTCAAAGTGGTTTTCCAAATTTAAAAAATAAATCGAATATGTGGCAATCATATACAACAAACAATCAAAAACATACGATTTATTTTGAAGATGATAAGTTGAAATTACCAAAACTAAAATCACTTGTCGATGTGAATTTGCATCGTAAAATAAAAGGCGAAATTAAATCAGCAACAATTTCTGCTAGAAATACAGAAGAGTTCTATGTTTCAATTTTATGTATCGAAGAAGTTGAAAAATTAGAAAAAACACATCGTAAAATTGAGATTTCATATTGTCCTAAACATCTGGTTCATTTTTCAGAAGAAATTTGTCCGATTCACTTTAATCAAGAAAAATTATTGGGACAAATTAATCACGCGAAACGGAAATTACGATTACGTGCAAAAATTGCGAAGAAACGGAAAGTTTTATTAGCAAATGCTAAAAATTATCAAAAACAAAAAGAAAAAATGAATCGACTTCTGGTTCGACGCAAATATAAAAAGGAAGATTTTATTAATCAACTCTCTTATTTTCTAGTCGAGAATTTTGATTACATTTTCGTGCAAGAGAATAATTCAGAGGATAAGTATCTGAAACAGGAATTTACGTCAAATGATTGGCAACAGTTTTTAAGTAAGTTGCGTTATAAATCAGAGTGGTATGGAAAACAAGTAATTATTAGCTAAACCAAAAAGTAAGGTAAGAACTGGAAGGGGCGCCAGGGATAGCCTAGGTTATAGAAAAAATTGAACGATTTTTGTTTCTAGGAATTTCTGCCCACTAATTATGAAAAATCATAAAAAAGAAGCGTCGAGCATTTCTCGTACGCTTCTTTTGTTTATCTCGTTACTAAAAATTTTTCAGGTAATCGTTGAATTAAAAAGACACCCAGTGTTCCAGCGACTACAGCTTTAATAATTTCTGGAATTAAGAAAGTAATAAAGCCACCTGAAAGGGCAGCAGCCCATGTCATATCGGTAGCAAATTTTAGCCAAATACTTCCAAATAACAAGGTAATGATAAAACCAATTAAGTTAGCTGAAATAACCCAAAAATAGGTTGTAGGGACTTTTTTTAATAAGGTACCAAGGATAAGTCCTGTGAATACAAAACCGATTAAATAGCCACCTGTTGGCCCTAGAATAGAAGCAATACCGCTACCAAAGCCAGCATAGACAGGCAAACCGATGAGACCGAGTAATAAATAAATGATAATTGCCCAAGTTCCCACTTTACGTCCTAAAATCGTAACGGTTAAACCGACGATAAATGTTTGCATACTAAATGGAACTACGCCAATAGGAATCACAATTTGTGAAAAAACAGCAATGATTCCAGCGAATATGGCTGCTGTAATTTGTTCTTTTAAAGATAATTTCATACATACACTCACTTTCTGTAAACCTAAAATTTTATTTTTGTTAACGATGAATTGAGTATAGCATAACGTTAACCCTGTGTAAATAAATAGTTAACAAAAAAAGACAGCTGCAAGAGCTGTCTTCATGTTTATAATTCTTTGATGATTGATACTAAAAATGACCCAAATTCTTGTGTTGACAATTCAACTGCATCATTCATGGCATGAGCAAAATCTGATGTCACTTTTTTCGTGCGAATCGCTTCTTCAATTGCTTTTGTAATCAAATCAGCTGCTTCTTGCCAACCAAGATATTCTAATAACATTCCCCCTGAAAGGAGTAAAGAACAAGGATTAGCTTTCCCTTGTCCAGCAATATCGGGTGCAGTTCCATGTGTTGCTTCAAAAATAGCATATCCTGTGTCGTAGTTGATGTTACCACCAGGAGCAATTCCAATCCCACCAACTTGAGCAGCTAAGGCGTCTGAAATATAATCGCCATTTAAGTTACAGGTTGCAATCACATCGTATTTTTCAGGATACAATAAAATTTGTTGTAAGAAGTTATCAGCAATGACATCATTCACGATGATTTTCCCTTGAGCTTTGGCTTCGTTTAATGCTGTATCCGCAGCCTCAGCACCATCCGTTTGTTTGATTGTTTGATATTGATGCATTGTAAAGCACTCGTCTTTGTAGGTCGTTTCTGCTAATTCATAGCCCCACAATTTGAAGCCACCTTCTGTGAACTTCATAATATTTCCTTTATGAACCAAGGTTACTGTTGGACGCTTTTGCGCAATTGCAAAATCAATTGCCGCACCAATTAATCGTTTGCTACCTTCTTCAGAAACAGGTTTCACCCCAATGGCTGCAGTTTCTGGGAAGCGAATATTTTTTACCGCAAATTGTTCTTGTAATAGTTCAATCAATTGTTTGGTTTCAGCTTCGCCTTTTGCAAATTCAATACCTGCATAAACATCTTCTGTATTTTCTCGAAAAATCACCATATCCGTTTTTTCAGGCTCTTTGACAGGAGAAGGTACACCTTCAAAATAACGAACGGGACGAACACAAGCAAATAAATCTAACGTTTGACGTAAAGTAACATTTAATGAGCGGATTCCACCACCGACTGGAGTAGTTAAAGGCCCTTTTAAGGCAACTTTTGCTTGTTCAATGGCATCTAATGTGTGGTCAGGCAACCAACTGCCCGTTTCTTCAAAAGCTTTTTCACCAGCTAAAATTTCTTGCCAGAAAATTTTCTTATCATCGCCATAGGCTTTTTCAATTGCCGCATCAAATACAGGTTGTGAAGCTGCCCAAATTTCAGCACCAACACCATCTCCCGCAATAAACGGGATGGTTGGTGTATTTGGAATGGTACGTTGACCATTTGTTACAGTGATATATGTCATAAAATTTCTCCTAGCTTATAGTAATTTATCGTTTGAGACAGTGTTACGCCATTTTTTTACGGATCACCATTGGTAAAATACCTTGATTTTTCCAATAGCGAATATCTGCAGGGGCGTCAAAGCGTAGACGAGTAGTGAAACGAATCTCAGTTCCATCGGCTTTTTTAGCAATGACATCAATTAATTGTTGGACTTCGGGTTCTTCAGGTAGGAAGATATCAAATGTTTCTTCCCCATTTAAACCAAGTGATTCTGCGGTATCACCATTTAAGTATTCCAATGGAACAACACCCATCATCACTAAGTTACTACGGTGGATACGTTCAAAACTTTCCGCTAAAACAGCTTTTACGCCTAATAATTGCGTTCCTTTAGCTGCCCAGTCACGAGAAGAGCCCATACCGTAATCTTTTCCTGCAAGGACAATCCCACCAATATTGTTTTCTTGATATTTCATCGACGCATCGTAAATCGACATTTCTTCTCCAGTTGGTAAGTATCTAGTAACGCTACCTGTACTTCCAGGAACTAATTGGTTTTGTAGACGGATATTTCCGAATGTGCCACGCATCATAATTTCATGATTGCCTCGACGAGAACCAAATGAGTTGAAATCACGATAAGTGACACCTTTTTCTTTTAAGTATTTCCCAGCAGGAGAATCTAAACCAATACTTCCAGCAGGAGAGATATGGTCGGTTGTTACGGAATCAGCTAACTTAGCTAAGACGTGTAGATTTTCTAGTGTTCCTTGTTTTGGTAATTCTTTGGTTAAACCATCAAAGAATGGTGGGTTCGCAATATACGTTGATTCTTCTTCCCATTCGTAACAGTCACTAGTTGTTGTTTCGATTTCATTCCAACGTTCATTGGCATCAAATAAGTGCGAATAAGCTTCTTTAAAGGCATCCGGTGAAACATATTTTTGGATACAGTCTTGTACTTCTTCTGCACTTGGCCAAATATCGTTTAACATCACGGGTTGGCCATCATTACCAATTCCTAGTGGTTCTTTAGTCAAATCTTTGCGGACTGTTCCGGCTAATGCGTATGCGACAACTAATGGCGGTGAAGCAAGGTAGTTCGCTTTGATTAATGGATGGATACGGCCTTCAAAGTTACGATTTCCTGACAAAACAGAGGAAACTAATAACTGTTCTTCTTGAATCGCATCTGAAATGGCATCATCTAAAGGACCAGAATTTCCGATACATGTCGTACAGCCATAACCAACTAGGTAAAAACCTAATTTTTCCAAGTAAGGCAATAAACCACTTTTAGATAAGTAAGAAGTAACGATTTTTGAACCTGGTGCTAATGATGTTTTGACATAAGCAGGTACTTTTAAGCCCTTTTCAACAGCATTTCTAGCAAGCAAGCCAGCTGAAAGCATAACGAACGGGTTACTTGTATTTGTACAGCTAGTAATCGCAGCTAATAAGACATCTCCAGTATGGATCAGATTATCTTCTTTATCCCATTTGATTTCAGCAGTTTTCTCTAATTCTTCTACTGGTAAACCAAAGCCTTTTGGACCTACAGGTGCTTGAATAGATTGGTCGAAATCTTCTGCTACATTTGACAATGTAATCCGGTCTTGTGGACGTTTTGGTCCAGCAAGTGATGGTTGGATGTCATCTAAATCAATGGTGATGACTTTTGTATAGGTTGGTACAACGTCTTTGTCGTAAAACAAATGATTTTCTTTGGCATAAGTTTCTACTAGTTCAATTAATTCAGGTGAACGACCAGTAGTTGCCATGTAATTTAATGTTTCTTCATCAATTGGACAGAATCCACAAGTTGCACCATATTCAGGGGCCATGTTTGCCAAAGTGGCACGGTCTGCTAAACTTAATTCAGAATAACTTGTTCCAAAATATTCAACAAATTTTCCTACTACTTTTTCATTACGTAAACGTTCAGTGACCGCAAGTGCTAAGTCGGTTGCTGTTGTTCCAGCTGGAAAAGAACCAACGAATTCAACGCCGATAACTTCAGGTGTTGGGAAGAAAGAAGCTTCTCCTAAAATAGCTGCTTCGGCTTCAATTCCGCCAACGCCCCAACCTAGAACGCCTAATCCATTAATCATTGTGGTATGTGAGTCTGTTCCTTGTAATGTGTCTGGGAATAATAAAATTTTACCATCCACTTCTTTACTGATGACAACATCAGATAAAGATTCAATGTTTACTTGGTGAATGATTCCAGTTTCTGGAGGTACCACTTCAAAATCATTAAACGATTGTTGTGCCCATTTTAAGAATTGATAACGTTCTTGATTACGTTCAAATTCTCTTTCCGTATTAATCGCAATTGCTTCAGGACGACCAGAAGCATCAACTTGAACGGAATGGTCAACGACTAAGGTAACGGGAATTTCAGGATTGATGTCTGAAGCATTTCCTCCTAGTGAAACAATTGCATCACGCATCGCAGCTAAATCTACGACAGCAGGAACGCCAGTAAAATCTTGTAAGACAACGCGGGCTGGTTTAAAAGGGACAACTCCTTGAGGGGTATCTGGGTTCCAATTCACTAAAGTGTCAATGTTTTCTTCAGTTACGTCTTCACCAAGATGGCGAGCAACACTTTCTAGTAGAACACGAATAGAGTAAGGTAAAGCGGCTAAGTTTCCATTGTATTCTTTCACTACATCAGCAATTGCACAATAATCATATTCAGTACTATTTAATTTTAAATGTTTCTTCCAATGCATTAAAATGCCTCCAATTCTATTTTAGAGTCTTAGTATAATTATACGTTTTTATTCTGAAAAAGCAAATCAATAAATTTTAATTCTTTCATTTTTAACTTATCATGTTATAATGGTTTCCATAATTTGTTTTAAAAAAATGAGCTAAATTATCAAAAGAAGGTAGAATAGGAGGAAAAAAAGTGGGAGAATATCAAAATTCCTTTCCAAGTTTAGAAGAACTCGCTTTAAGATGTTATGCAAATGATAAAATAGATGTGCAACTTTATACAGAAAACGATGTAAGGCGGGGGTTGCGTGATAACAATGGAAAAGGGGTCGTTGTTGGGCTGACAAACATTTCGACAATTTATCCGGAAAAGATTGTCAACGGTGAGAAAATTCCAGGTGTAGGTGAGTTACGTTACCGTGGAATCGATATCGATGAATTGGTGAATGGCTTCGTTTCAGAAGGGCGATTTGGTTTCGAGGAAGTTGCATATTTATTACTTTTTGGAGAGCTGCCTTCAGATAAAGAATTGTATGATTTTCAAGAAATTATTGCTAAAAGACGTACTTTACCAACTAATTTTGTACGTGACGTGATTATGAAAGCTCCGCCAGAAAGTATCATGAACAGCTTATCTCGTAGTATTCTAACCTTAGCTAGTTATGATGATAAAGCTGATGACGTAAGTATTGAGAACGTTTTAGATCAAAGCTTAAACTTAATTGCCGTTTTTCCAATGTTAGCAGTGTATGCCTACCATGCATATAATCATTATACAAAAGATGAAAGTATGTACATTCATCGTCCGCAGATTGGATTAAGTACAGCTGAAACAATTTTAACGATGTTGCGCCCAGATAAACAATATACCCCACAAGAAGCACAAACTTTAGATATGGCATTAGTGCTACATATGGAACATGGTGGAGGAAATAACTCTACGTTTACTACACGTGTGGTTACTTCTAGTGGTTCGGATACGTATTCAACGATTGCTGCAGCGTTAGGCTCATTAAAAGGTCCAAAACATGGCGGTGCGAATATTAAAGTGACGCAAATGATGGAAGATTTAAAAGACAAGGTTTCAGATTATTCGGATGAAGATGCTGTCCGTCAATATTTATCAGATATCTTAGATAAAAAAGAATTTGATAAAAAAGGATTAATTTATGGCATGGGTCATGCGATTTATAGTGACAATGATCCTCGTGCGGCGATTTTCAAACGCTATGTATCTAAATTAGCGGAAGAAAAAGGCGCAGAAGCTCAAGCAGAATATAATTTATATACGTTGGTTGAACGAGTGGCACCAGAAATTATTGGAGAAAAGCGTCGAATGTACAAAGGAGTTAGTGCGAATATCGACTTTTTCAGCGGATTTGTTTATAGTATGTTGGGTTTGCCGTCTGAATTATATACGCCAATTTTTGCTATTGCTCGGATTGTGGGTTGGTCAGCACATCGGATTGAAGAGTTAATTAATGCACAAAAAATTATGCGTCCAGCTTACAAAGAAGTATCTGTGGATCGCCATTATCAAACGTTAGAAGAACGTTCACTGGAATCAATCCATAAAGGTGCATAAAAAAGATACAACGCTAACTACTATTTAATAGCAGTTAGCGTTGTGTTTTTTTGATAAAAAAACATCCAAAACTCTGTAAATAAAGTTTTGGATGTAAGAATAATTTTCTTATAGTTTTTGGTTGTAGTATTCAACGACTAAAGCTTCATCAACTTCAAGAGTTAATTCGTCACGTTCTGGTAAACGAGTTAATGAGCCTTCTAGTTTATCAGCATCGAAGCTTACAAATGCTGAGCGACCAACAGTTGCTTCAACAGCTTCTTTAATAGTAGGAATACCTTTAGATTTTTCGCGAACGCCGATCACTTGACCAACTTCAACGCGGAATGAAGGGATATCAACACGCTTGCCATCAACAGTGATGTGACCGTGGTTAACTAATTGACGTGCTTGACGACGAGTAGTTGCTAAACCTAAACGGTAAACAACGTTGTCTAAACGACGTTCTAATAATACCATGAAGTTAACACCGTGTTTTCCTTCTTTAATTTTGCTAGCTTGTACGAATAAAGTACGGAATTGACGTTCATTCATACCATACATATGACGTAGTTTTTGTTTTTCGTTTAATTGCAATCCATATTCAGAACGAGAGCCACGACTGTTTGGTCCGTGTTGTCCTGGTGCGTATGGGCGACGAGCTAATTCTTTTCCAGTGCCAGATAAAGAAATACCTAAGCGACGAGAAAGTTTCCATGATGGTCCTGTATAACGAGACATTTAAAAA
The DNA here is from genome assembly GCF_017426705.2 of Enterococcus sp. DIV2402. Classification (NCBI taxonomy): domain Bacteria; kingdom Bacillati; phylum Bacillota; class Bacilli; order Lactobacillales; family Enterococcaceae; genus Enterococcus; species Candidatus Enterococcus lowellii. The sequence continues at coordinate 792,609 of NZ_CP147251.1, forward strand.
TTCCTCCAATAAAATAAGTTTTTTGGAGTAAAATAATCCGATGAAAAATTCACAATACGTGTAGTTCGTTCTTCAACCTTCACCTTCGCAGCCGCGGTTACGCAATTGCACCCGTAGAGGGCAACGAACTGGTGACGTATAATTATTTTTCTGCTGCATTATTTTACACAAAGAATAGTATATGATAAATCAAGCGAAATTGTCAAGCCTAATTCACTGGTCATTACAGACTGTTTTTGTAAAATTTGTGAAAAATACGATGGAAATAAAATAATGTTATTTCATAGAGGTTGGAAATTTTCGCTTATATTATCACAATGTACGTTAAATAAAATAGCGGACGAATGAAATTCAAGCGATAAAAATCCATGAAACAGAAATGAAAAGTAGGGCTAACCTTTGATAAATACGCTTTTATGAAAAAATAATGAAAGAGGACGAGAAAAAAAGAAAAAGAAAGTAATCTTTTTCACAAAATTCTTTACAAATGAAATGTTTCTCTTTAAAATGAGAGAGTAAGTTTGAAAAAAAGAAGCGAAGGTGAAAAAAATGATGAATCCAATCTCCCCCTTGTTTGAAAAAATTGATTCGTCCATCGGTAAAAAAGTGGATCTAATCGAAAAAAGTTATGTACGTTATGCTGTGCGTGCGATGTTGGCCTGTTTATTTTTAACGTTAGGAACGGCTATTGCTTTTTCGATTGCGATGAAAGGCGAAGATATTGCACATGGGTTAGGGAAAATGTTATATGCATTTATGTTTAGTTGGTCATTGGTAATGATTTTGTATATGAATGCGGAATTAGGAACGTCGAATATGTTATATATGACGGTTGGTGTTTATCGCAAACGTTTGTCAGTGAGTCTCGCTTGTAAGATATTATTCACATGTATTCTCTTTAATTTAATTGGTGGTATTTTGTTTGGTTATTTAATATCGCTAACCGGTCCATTCCAAAATTTACCAGCTGATAATTATATGTTTGAATCTATTGCGGCGAAACTAAATAAATCAACTATCCAAATTCTCGTTGAAGGTGTTTTTGCAAATATTGTCGTAAATACGGCTGTTTTAGTAAGTATGCGTATGAAAGATGATGCCAGTAAAGTATTGTCAATTATCTTTATCATTTTCATTTTCGCTTTCTTAGGATACGAGCACGTTATCGCGAATTTTCCAGCATTTTCACTTGCTTATTTTGCTTCTCATGGAACGATTGAAGCGATGACTTTTGGGAATGTTATTCATAATTTAACTTTTGCTTTAATTGGAAACTATATTGGTGGGGGACTAGTCGTAGGATTAGTATATGCATGGTTAAATAATTCAAAATCAAATTATGTTGATTAAACAATTCAAAAAAGGTTGCTGCATCTTTCGAGGTGTAGCAATCTTTTTTTACGTTAGAAAAAAATCAAGAATGTTGAAAAGACAAGATAACTATGTTTTAGTAGTAAGTAAGAAATAAAAGAAAGCGAGTTAACAAACGTGGAACGTAAATTATTTGCCTTTGATATTGATGGAACGCTTTTAGATTCAACGAAACAAGCTTTGCCGAGTACTGTCACTGCACTAGAAGAATTACGAAAAGCAGGACATTTTGTAACCGTAGCCACTGGTCGCAGCCGTTACTTAGCTAAACCAGTGATTGAAACATTTAAATTTGATAATTATATTCTTTGTAATGGTGCTGCGGCTTTTATGAATCACAAACAAGTTTATAAAAATTTATTGCCGCAAGAACAAGTTCGTGCATTTCTCAAGGAAGCGCATGACATGTTGATTGATACGTCGTTTATTGGTTTAGATGTTTCGAAACGTTCAACAACTTTTGACCCCGAGCGAATGGAAGAAGCAATGAGTTCTTTTGGTTCGATGACCCCTGATTTAGATCCAACATTTCTGGATACTGCTGATGTTTATCAAGTTTTGGCTTTTTATGATGCTCAATTGGAACATTTTTTTGATGATAAATATCCAGAGTTGCATTTTGTTCGTTGGCATGAAAAATGTGTGGATGTCATACCAAAAGGAGGTTCAAAAGCGACGACTATCTTACATGTAGCTGAGCAAGTTGGTTTAACAAAAGACGACGTCATCAGCTTTGGTGATGGCATGAATGATCGAGAAATGTTAGCTGCTTCAGGCGTGGGTGTGGCGATGGGAAATGCATCAGATGAAGTTCGTCAATATGCCGATATGATTACTTCAGATAATGACAATGATGGCATTTGGAAAGCATTGATGGAGTTAGGTTTTTTAACAGGAAAGTAGGAGGAGTTCACTATGAAAATTGCGTTAATTGCTCATGATCGTAAAAAAGACTTAATGGTAAAATTAGTTGGTGCTTACAAACATATCTTGGAGCAACATGAACTTTTTGCAACAGGAACCACAGGCGGTAGAATTCAAGATGAGACGGAATTGCCGGTGCATCGCTTTAAGTCGGGACCACTAGGTGGAGATCAACAAATTGGTGCGATGATTTCAGAAGATGCTTTAGATATGGTGATTTTTTTACGTGACCCACTAGCTGCCCAACCACATGAACCTGATGTGACGGCATTAATCCGTTTGTCAGATGTCTATGAAATTCCGTTAGCAACAAACATTGGGACGGCAGAAATTTTGATTCGTGGCTTAGAAGCTGGCTTTGCAGATTTTCGAGAAGTGGTTCATGAATTAGATCATACACCGTTGTCCTTTTAACTTTCTTAAAAGAGTTTGGAATCCCAAACTCTTTTTTTTCTACTCTAAAACCTTTATAATGGGGAAAGATGTTAATAGAGAAGAGGAAAATATGTGCGGGTTTTATTTATTGGTGATGTAGTTGGGTCATTAGGAAGAGAAACAATTACGGATTATTTACCTAAGTTGAAAAAGGTTTATCGTCCTCAAGTCACAATTTTAAACGGTGAAAATGCGGCAGCTGGTCGTGGAATCACTGAGAAAATCTACAAAAAATTTTTACAAGATGGTGTTGATGTAGTCACACTTGGTAATCATACATGGGATAATCGAGCAATTTTTGACTTCATTGATGATGCAAAAAAAATGATTCGCCCAGCAAATTTCCCAGAAGCAGCACCAGGAAAAGGGATTGTTTATGTGAAAGTCAATGCAATTGAATTGGCGGTTATTAATTTACAAGCACGTTCGTTTATGGTGGATATAGATGATCCGTTTAAAAAAGCGGATGAATTAGTAACGGAAGCGCGTAAACGGACACCTTTCATTTTTGTTGATTTCCATGGTGAAACAACGAGTGAAAAACAAGCGATGGGATGGTATTTAGATGGTCGTGTCTCAGCTGTTGTAGGTACGCATACGCATGTGCAAACAAATGACGCACGAATTTTACCGCAAGGCACTGCATATTTGTCTGATGTTGGTATGACAGGACCTTATGATGGGATTTTAGGTATGAAACGTGAAGCGGTCATTGAGAAATTCTTAACTGCTTTACCACAGCGATTTGAAGTTGTGGAACAAGGCCGTAGTATTTTGTCGGCATGTATTATTGAAATTAATGAACAGACAGGAAAAGCCAAATCGATTCAACCGATTCAAATTAGTGAAGATCGCCCGTTTACAGAATAATCAAGAAGCGAGGGAAAGATGTTGAGTCCTTTAGAGCAAGAACCACAAATTCAGCAGGAATTAACTGTCTTACTAGATTTATTAGCAGAACATGAAATCATCAAAGAGTTCAAAAAAGTGCAAAAAAAAGCACGTCAAAATGCACACTTAAAAGAAATTGAAGAAGCGATTAAACGTGCACAAAAAGATGCGGTCCAATATGCCCACTATGGCAAACCAGAAGCAGAACGCCAAGCGATTGCCCGTATTAATGAATTAAATAAAGAGTATGCCGAGCATCCATTGGTGATTGCTTATCGCGAAAAATTAATGGAAGCGAACGATTTATTGCACTATGTAACAACTAGCTTGCAACAGCAAGTGAATCAAGCAATTGAGGAGGAAGAAACAAATGCCTCAAAAAACGAAGCATACCCCAATGATGGAACAATATTTTAGCATTAAGGCTCAATATCAAGATGCTTTTTTGTTCTATCGCTTAGGGGATTTTTACGAATTATTTTATGAGGATGCGCTACAAGTTGCGCAATTATTGGAATTAACTTTAACCAGTCGCAATAAAAATGCTGAGGACCCTATCCCGATGTGTGGAGTACCGTATCATGCAGCTGCGAATTATATTGATACTTTGGTTGAACAAGGCTACAAAGTTGCGATTTGTGAGCAAGTTGAAGATCCTAAAACAACTAAGGGCATGGTCAAGCGAGAAGTTGTTCAATTAGTTACACCAGGTACAGTCATGGATGGCAAAGGATTATCTGCGAAAGATAATAATTTTTTGACTGCTTTAGCATTTGACGGTACACACTATGGATTTGCTTACGTTGATTTGACAACCGGTGAATTACGTTCCGCAGTTTTGGAAGATGAAGAAGCGGTTTTGAATGAAGCGTCCGCTTTGCAAACCAAAGAAGTGGTGTTTACTAGTGACATTCCAGTAAGTGTTAGTGAATTATTAGAAAGTCGCTTAGGAGTGATTTTTTCTACGCAAGAAGCTTATGAAGAAAATTCAGAGTTTCAATTTCTAACTAGCGAATTAACGAATCCTTTAGAAAAAGAAGTGACTGGCAAACTGTTAAGCTATTTAGCAGTTACACAAAAACGCAGCTTAGACCATATTCAAAAGGCGGTCGCTTATCAACCAGATCATTTCTTGAAAATGGACTATTATTCAAAATTTAATCTGGAACTAACGCAATCCATTCGTACAGGAAAAAAACAAGGAACCTTACTATGGTTATTGGATGAAACAAAAACAGCAATGGGTGGTCGTTTGTTAAAACAATGGTTAGATCGCCCGTTAATTCAACAAAGCCAAATCACTGCGCGTCAGAATCAAGTCGCTTCGTTAATCCATGCCTTTTTTGAACGAGCTGATTTACAAGAAGCGCTAACGAAAGTCTATGATTTGGAACGTTTAGCTGGCCGCGTGGCATTTGGTAGTGTCAACGGTCGCGATTTAATTCAATTACGAACATCTTTACAACAAGTGCCGTATATCCATGCTATTTTATCCGGAATTGACCATGGAGAATGGTCGGAACTATTAACTCATTTAGAACCAATGGATGATTTAGTCTCGTTGATTGATACAGCGATTAATGAAGACGCACCCCTACAAGTTACGGAAGGCAATATTATTAAAAATGGCTTTAACGATCAATTAGATCAATACCGAGAAGCCATGCGCAATGGAAAAAAATGGTTAGCTGAGTTAGAAGCCAAAGAGCGTCAAGCTACCGGAATTAAGAATTTGAAAGTTGGTTTCAATCGCGTGTTTGGTTATTACATTGAAGTGACTAAATCGAATTTGACTAATTTGGAAGAAGGGCGTTATGATCGCAAGCAAACGCTAGCTAATGCGGAACGATTCATTACACCGGAATTAAAAGAATTAGAAAAATTAATTCTAGAAGCAGAAGAACAATCAGTTGATTTGGAATATCGTTTATTTTTAGAAGTTCGAGAAGAAGTAAAAAAAGCCATTGATCGTTTACAACGTTTAGCTAAAGCGATTAGTAGTGTCGATGTGCTCCAAAGTTTTGCGACAATTAGCGAACGTTATCAATATATTCGTCCAGAACTCAATACGGAAAAAATATTAAACATCGTTGACGGTCGCCATCCAGTCGTAGAAAAAGTATTAGGTCATCAAGAATACATTCCTAATACGATCGATATGAATCAGGAAACGTTAATTCTCTTAATTACTGGACCGAATATGTCTGGTAAAAGTACGTACATGCGTCAATTGGCTTTAACTGTAGTGATGGCTCAAATTGGCTGTTTTGTTCCAGCACAGTCTGCTAATATGCCGATTTTTGATCGTATCTTTACGCGAATTGGCGCTAGCGATGACTTGATTGCTGGTCAAAGTACGTTCATGGTCGAAATGATGGAAGCTAATCAAGCATTGCGTTATGCGACACCGAATAGTTTAGTGTTGTTTGATGAATTGGGACGAGGAACTGCTACGTATGATGGCATGGCCTTAGCTCAAGCGATTATTGAATACATCCATAAAGAAGTCCAAGCTAAAACACTCTTTTCAACTCACTATCACGAACTTACCGTGTTGGATGAAGAATTACCACGTTTACGCAATATTCATGTCGGTGCTGTCGAAAAAGATGGAGAAGTTGTGTTCTTGCACAAAATGATGGAAGGTCCTGCAGATAAAAGTTATGGTATTCATGTGGCGAAGATTGCTGGATTACCACACGAACTATTGCAACGGGCAGATGTCATTTTACAAGCGTTGGAAGAAGGACACAACTCACCAACGTCGCCTCTTGTAGAAAAACCAATTATAATAGAAGAAACAGAACAATTATCTTTATTTGGAGAAGGAAATCCACAAGAGCAGAAAGTGTTAGAGCAGCTACAAGCCTTAAATGTTTTAGAAATGACCCCGATGGATGCGTTAAATGCGCTGTATGAATTAAAAAAACAAATGTCAAAATAGAAAGAAGGGGAGACAATGGGAAAAATTCAAGAATTGTCCGAACGTCTTGCCAATCAGATTGCAGCAGGAGAGGTTGTTGAACGACCTGCTTCTGTTGTCAAAGAGTTAGTCGAAAATGCTATTGATGCAGGTAGTACACAAATTGATATTTTGTTAGAAGAAGCAGGTTTGAAGAAAATTCAAGTAACCGATAATGGGGAAGGTATTGCTGAAGACGATGTTATTAATGCCTTTAAACGTCATGCTACAAGTAAAATTCATACACGTGACGATTTGTTTCGCATTCGTACACTTGGATTTCGTGGTGAGGCTTTACCTAGTATTGCCTCTGTTTCAATTGTAAGTATAGAAACAGCTACGCAAGAAGAAACACAAGGAACCTTTTTGAAAATGAAAGGTGGCACAATTGAAGAACATCGTCCATCAGCACTACGTCAAGGGACGAAAATTACGGTTGAGCAGCTGTTCTTCAATACCCCTGCTCGTCTGAAGTATGTCAAAACACTACAGACCGAATTAGCGAACATCGGTGATATTGTTAACCGTTTGGCGCTTAGTCATCCGAGTATTGCATTTCGATTAGTTCATGACGGAAATAAAATGATGTCCACTTCAGGTAATGGTGATTTAAAGCAAGCTATTGCTGGAATTTATGGATTGCAAACTGCAAAGAAAATGCGTGCAATTCATAGTAAAGATTTAGATTTTGATATCCATGGTTATATCTCTTTACCCGAAGTGACTCGGGCAAGCAGGAATTATATCTCAACAATTATCAATGGTCGATATATCAAAAATATTGCGTTAAACAAAGCAATTGTTAATGGTTATGGTTCGAAATTGATGGTTGGACGTTTTCCAATAGCTGTTGTTGAAATTAAAATGGATCCACTATTAGTTGATGTGAATGTTCATCCAACCAAGCAAGAAGTACGATTGTCTAAGGAGCCTGAATTAACGGGATTAATCAGTAAAGCGATTAATGAAGTTTTACGAGAAGAAAATTTAATTCCGAGTGCGGCTGACAACTTGCGATTTAAAAAGAAGGTTGAAAACCAAGAAAAAACAGAACAACTTTCTATTGAATTAGAACAACCTAAGAGTACCAAACAAGGATTAAGTTTTGATAAAGCAACAGGAAGCTTTTATATAGAAGAAAGTTTTACGGAGTCGTCTGTCGAACCGATTTTTGAAGAGCTACCTCAGACAATCGAAGAGCCACACTTTCCTAGTTTTGAATATCAAGAAAAAGTGGTTGAACCTCCTATAAATACAGAAGATACTCATAAAAAAGAGCAGGGTGAATCGACAAGTTCGAATCATCCAGAGTTCGATTTTCATAAAAAAGGACCACAGATGATTGAACGTATGCAAGAAGAACCTGTGAAGCAACGTTTTCCGCATTTAGAGTATTTTGGACAAATGCATGGGACATATTTATTTGCTCAAAGTCAAGATGGTCTTTATATTATCGATCAGCATGCAGCTCAAGAACGAATTAAATATGAATATTTTCGCAAAAAGATTGGTGAAGTAGGAGATGATTTACAAGAACTCCTTGTACCGATTGTATTGGATTATCCTAATAGTGATGTTTTAAAATTAAAAGAGCAAGCAACAGCTTTACAAGAAGTAGGCATTCATCTAGAAGAGTTTGGAGCGAATAGCTTTATTGTGCGTGCGCATCCCACGTGGTATCCAGCAGGTCAAGAAGAAGCGATTATTCGTGAAATGATCGATATGTTACTTACAAATGGAAAAGTCAGTGTGCACCAATTCAGAGAAGCAACGGCTATCATGATGAGTTGTAAACGATCAATTAAAGCTAATCATTATCTGAATCCACAGCAAGCTCGAATTTTATTGGAAGATTTAGCAAAATGTGAGAATCCATTTAATTGTCCGCATGGTCGTCCTGTACTTATTCATTTTACCAATGGTGATATGGAAAGGATGTTTAAACGTATTCAAGATCCACACCAATCTCGAGGAGGCGAAGGATGAACGTTATCTTAGCATCACAATCACCTAGACGGAAAGAACTGTTACGATTGTTGTTGGATGATTTTGAAGTTATTCCAGCAGATATTGATGAAACAATTGGTGTACATGATGAACCAGAAGAATACGTGTTGCGTATGGCTCAAGAAAAAGCCGCATTTATTACTCAGCATTATCCAGAAGCGCTAGTGATCGCTAGTGATACGATTGTCGTTAGTGAAGGGGAGATTCTGGGAAAACCAACTTCTCGTGAAGATGCACAGCGTATGCTGATACAAATGAGCGGAAAGACACATATAGTATATACGTCAGTGGTGTTATCAACTAATAAGAAACGGTTTGAACAAATTTCTTCAGCCAAAGTGAGCTTTTTTGATCTTTCTGAAGAAGAAATCAGTGATTATTTAGATAAACAAGAATATATGGATAAAGCTGGAGCGTATGGCATTCAAGGAGCAGCTGCTATTTTTGTTCAGGAAATCCAAGGTGATTATTATGCAATTGTTGGGTTTCCTGTAGGTTTAGTTCATCAATTATTGAAAGAATTCAGCACTTAAATAATAAGTGTTGAATTCTTTCTTTTTCTATTGACTTATACTTGGGAAACATGGTATATTATTTAACGCTGGTTTTGAAAAAAACGATGGAAAATATTTCTGAAAAAAATTGAAATAAAGAGTTGACTTAAAATGAATCCAGTGATATTATAACAAAGTCGCCAATATGAAATTGCGATTGTCATTTGTTTTAAAAGTGTTTTTTACTTTTTAAAATAACATAGAAAAATATTTTTATAACATGAAGATTAAAAATATTTTCAAAAAAGTAGTTGACATTTTATTATTAAACTGATATGATATAAAAGTTGCTGATGCAGCAAGGTAGACCTTTGAAAACTGAACAAAGCAAGCAAACGAACCAATTGTGTAGGACACTTCTATTAGATAGAAGTAACACAAAACAAGCAAGCAGTAATGCTAGCAAACGTTATTTATGAGCTTAACAATCGAAAGATTGTTTCAACTTTTTATGAGAGTTTGATCCTGGCTCAGGACGAACGCTGGCGGCGTGCCTAATACATGCAAGTCGAACGCTTCTTTTCCGCCGAACTTCGGTTCATTGGAAAAGAGGAGTGGCGAACGGGTGAGTAACACGTGGGTAACCTGCCCATCAGAGGGGGATAACACTTGGAAACAGGTGCTAATACCGCATAATGCTTTTTCTCGCATGAGAGAAAGCTGAAAGGCGCTTTTGCGTCACTGATGGATGGACCCGCGGTGCATTAGCTAGTTGGTGAGGTAACGGCTCACCAAGGCAACGATGCATAGCCGACCTGAGAGGGTGATCGGCCACACTGGGACTGAGACACGGCCCAGACTCCTACGGGAGGCAGCAGTAGGGAATCTTCGGCAATGGACGAAAGTCTGACCGAGCAACGCCGCGTGAGTGAAGAAGGTTTTCGGATCGTAAAACTCTGTTGTTAGAGAAGAACAAGGATGAGAAGAGAATGTTCATCCCTTGACGGTATCTAACCAGAAAGCCACGGCTAACTACGTGCCAGCAGCCGCGGTAATACGTAGGTGGCAAGCGTTGTCCGGATTTATTGGGCGTAAAGCGAGCGCAGGCGGTTTCTTAAGTCTGATGTGAAAGCCCCCGGCTTAACCGGGGAGGGTCATTGGAAACTGGGAGACTTGAGTGCAGAAGAGGAGAGTGGAATTCCATGTGTAGCGGTGAAATGCGTAGATATATGGAGGAACACCAGTGGCGAAGGCGGCTCTCTGGTCTGTAACTGACGCTGAGGCTCGAAAGCGTGGGGAGCGAACAGGATTAGATACCCTGGTAGTCCACGCCGTAAACGATGAGTGCTAAGTGTTGGAGGGTTTCCGCCCTTCAGTGCTGCAGCAAACGCATTAAGCACTCCGCCTGGGGAGTACGACCGCAAGGTTGAAACTCAAAGGAATTGACGGGGGCCCGCACAAGCGGTGGAGCATGTGGTTTAATTCGAAGCAACGCGAAGAACCTTACCAGGTCTTGACATCCTTTGACCACTCTAGAGATAGAGCTTTCCCTTCGGGGACAAAGTGACAGGTGGTGCATGGTTGTCGTCAGCTCGTGTCGTGAGATGTTGGGTTAAGTCCCGCAACGAGCGCAACCCTTATTGTTAGTTGCCATCATTTAGTTGGGCACTCTAGCGAGACTGCCGGTGACAAACCGGAGGAAGGTGGGGATGACGTCAAATCATCATGCCCCTTATGACCTGGGCTACACACGTGCTACAATGGGAAGTACAACGAGTTGCGAAGTCGCGAGGCTAAGCTAATCTCTTAAAACTTCTCTCAGTTCGGATTGTAGGCTGCAACTCGCCTACATGAAGCCGGAATCGCTAGTAATCGCGGATCAGCACGCCGCGGTGAATACGTTCCCGGGCCTTGTACACACCGCCCGTCACACCACGAGAGTTTGTAACACCCGAAGTCGGTGAGGTAACCTTTTTGGAGCCAGCCGCCTAAGGTGGGATAGATGATTGGGGTGAAGTCGTAACAAGGTAGCCGTATCGGAAGGTGCGGCTGGATCACCTCCTTTCTAAGGAATATTACGGAAACTACACATCGTTTGCCTTTGTTCAGTTTTGAGAGGTTTACTCTCAAACAGATTGTTCATTGAAAACTGGATATTTAAAGTAAAGAAATCAAAACAAACCGAGAACACCGCGTTGAATGAGTTTTTTAATAAGTTCAATTGCTTATTTTTCTTGATAAAACTTCTATCGCTAGAAGATCTTTATCAAAACCCAACCGTAAGGTTGATAAGGTTAAGTGAATAAGGGCGCATGGTGGATGCCTTGGCACTAGGAGCCGATGAAGGACGGGACTAACACCGATATGCTTTGGGGAGCTGTAAGTAAGCTTTGATCCAGAGATTTCCGAATGGGGGAACCCAACATCTTTTATAGGATGTTACTTGTCAGTGAATACATAGCTGATAGGAGGTAGACGCAGAGAACTGAAACATCTAAGTACCTGCAGGAAGAGAAAGAAAATTCGATTCCCTGAGTAGCGGCGAGCGAAACGGGAAAAGCCCAAACCAAGATGCTTGCATCTTGGGGTTGTAGGACTCCGATATGGTAGTTTTTTCAGATAGTTGAATAACTTGGAAAAGTTAGCTAAAGAGGGTGAAAGCCCCGTAGACGAAATGTGAAAGACACCTAGGAGGATCCTGAGTACGGCGGAACACGAGGAATTCCGTCGGAATCCGGGAGGACCATCTCCCAAGGCTAAATACTCCCTAGTGACCGATAGTGAACCAGTACCGTGAGGGAAAGGTGAAAAGCACCCCGGAAGGGGAGTGAAATAGATCCTGAAACCATGTGCCTACAACAAGTTAGAGCCCGTTAATGGGTGATAGCGTGCCTTTTGTAGAATGAACCGGCGAGTTACGATTGCATGCGAGGTTAAGTTGAAGAAACGGAGCCGTAGCGAAAGCGAGTCTGAATAGGGCGAATGAGTATGTAGTCGTAGACCCGAAACCATGTGATCTACCCATGTCCAGGTTGAAGGTGCGGTAAAACGCACTGGAGGACCGAACCCACGTACGTTGAAAAGTGCGGGGATGAGGTGTGGGTAGCGGAGAAATTCCAAACGAACTTGGAGATAGCTGGTTCTCTCCGAAATAGCTTTAGGGCTAGCGTCGAAGTTGAGAATGATGGAGGTAGAGCACTGTTTGGACTAGGGGCCCATCTCGGGTTACCGAATTCAGATAAACTCCGAATGCCATTCATTCATATTCGGCAGTCAGACTGTGAGTGATAAGATCCATAGTCGAAAGG
>NZ_CP147251.1:807500-810000 GCF_017426705.2 Enterococcus sp. DIV2402
CGAACGCTGGCGGCGTGCCTAATACATGCAAGTCGAACGCTTCTTTTCCGCCGAACTTCGGTTCACTGGAAAAGAAGAGTGGCGAACGGGTGAGTAACACGTGGGTAACCTGCCCATCAGAGGGGGATAACACTTGGAAACAGGTGCTAATACCGCATAATGCTTTTTCTCGCATGAGAGAAAGCTGAAAGACGCTTTTGCGTCACTGATGGATGGACCCGCGGTGCATTAGCTAGTTGGTGAGGTAACGGCTCACCAAGGCAACGATGCATAGCCGACCTGAGAGGGTGATCGGCCACACTGGGACTGAGACACGGCCCAGACTCCTACGGGAGGCAGCAGTAGGGAATCTTCGGCAATGGACGAAAGTCTGACCGAGCAACGCCGCGTGAGTGAAGAAGGTTTTCGGATCGTAAAACTCTGTTGTTAGAGAAGAACAAGGATGAGAAGAAAATGTTCATCCCTTGACGGTATCTAACCAGAAAGCCACGGCTAACTACGTGCCAGCAGCCGCGGTAATACGTAGGTGGCAAGCGTTGTCCGGATTTATTGGGCGTAAAGCGAGCGCAGGCGGTTTCTTAAGTCTGATGTGAAAGCCCCCGGCTTAACCGGGGAGGGTCATTGGAAACTGGGAGACTTGAGTGCAGAAGAGGAGAGTGGAATTCCATGTGTAGCGGTGAAATGCGTAGATATATGGAGGAACACCAGTGGCGAAGGCGGCTCTCTGGTCTGTAACTGACGCTGAGGCTCGAAAGCGTGGGGAGCGAACAGGATTAGATACCCTGGTAGTCCACGCCGTAAACGATGAGTGCTAAGTGTTGGAGGGTTTCCGCCCTTCAGTGCTGCAGCAAACGCATTAAGCACTCCGCCTGGGGAGTACGACCGCAAGGTTGAAACTCAAAGGAATTGACGGGGGCCCGCACAAGCGGTGGAGCATGTGGTTTAATTCGAAGCAACGCGAAGAACCTTACCAGGTCTTGACATCCTTTGACCACTCTAGAGATAGAGCTTTCCCTTCGGGGACAAAGTGACAGGTGGTGCATGGTTGTCGTCAGCTCGTGTCGTGAGATGTTGGGTTAAGTCCCGCAACGAGCGCAACCCTTATTGTTAGTTGCCATCATTTAGTTGGGCACTCTAGCGAGACTGCCGGTGACAAACCGGAGGAAGGTGGGGATGACGTCAAATCATCATGCCCCTTATGACCTGGGCTACACACGTGCTACAATGGGAAGTACAACGAGTTGCGAAGTCGCGAGGCTAAGCTAATCTCTTAAAACTTCTCTCAGTTCGGATTGTAGGCTGCAACTCGCCTACATGAAGCCGGAATCGCTAGTAATCGCGGATCAGCACGCCGCGGTGAATACGTTCCCGGGCCTTGTACACACCGCCCGTCACACCACGAGAGTTTGTAACACCCGAAGTCGGTGAGGTAACCTTTTTGGAGCCAGCCGCCTAAGGTGGGATAGATGATTGGGGTGAAGTCGTAACAAGGTAGCCGTATCGGAAGGTGCGGCTGGATCACCTCCTTTCTAAGGAATATTACGGAAACTACACATCGTTTGCCTTTGTTCAGTTTTGAGAGGTTTACTCTCAAACAGATTGTTCATTGAAAACTGGATATTTAAAGTAAAGAAATCAAAACAAACCGAGAACACCGCGTTGAATGAGTTTTTTAATAAGTTCAATTGCTTATTTTTCTTGATAAAACTTCTATCGCTAGAAGATCTTTATCAAAACCCAACCGTAAGGTTGATAAGGTTAAGTGAATAAGGGCGCATGGTGGATGCCTTGGCACTAGGAGCCGATGAAGGACGGGACTAACACCGATATGCTTTGGGGAGCTGTAAGTAAGCTTTGATCCAGAGATTTCCGAATGGGGGAACCCAACATCTTTTATAGGATGTTACTTGTCAGTGAATACATAGCTGATAGGAGGTAGACGCAGAGAACTGAAACATCTAAGTACCTGCAGGAAGAGAAAGAAAATTCGATTCCCTGAGTAGCGGCGAGCGAAACGGGAAAAGCCCAAACCAAGATGCTTGCATCTTGGGGTTGTAGGACTCCGATATGGTAGTTCTTTCAGATAGTTGAATAACTTGGAAAAGTTAGCTAAAGAGGGTGAAAGCCCCGTAGACGAAATGTGAAAGACACCTAGGAGGATCCTGAGTACGGCGGAACACGAGGAATTCCGTCGGAATCCGGGAGGACCATCTCCCAAGGCTAAATACTCCCTAGTGACCGATAGTGAACCAGTACCGTGAGGGAAAGGTGAAAAGCACCCCGGAAGGGGAGTGAAATAGATCCTGAAACCATGTGCCTACAACAAGTTAGAGCCCGTTAATGGGTGATAGCGTGCCTTTTGTAGAATGAACCGGCGAGTTACGATTGCATGCGAGGTTAAGTTGAAGAAACGGAGCCGTAGCGAAAGCGAGTCTGAATAGGGCGAATGAGTATGTAGTCGTAGACCCGAAACCATGTGATCTACCCATGTCCAGGTTGA